>JAGRAS010000144.1 GCA_020434465.1 Bdellovibrionales bacterium
CTAATCTTTGAATAGCTGATGCGAAATCTAAATAAACTCCAAGCCCAGAGTCACCTACTCCAAAGCCTGCATCACAACGTTCTTTAGCTGCTCTTGAAGCTACATCTCTAGGAACTAAATTTCCAAAACTTGGATAAACTCGCTCCAAATAATAATCTCGCTCATTTTCTGGAATTTGATTGGCATGTCTTTTATCACCAGATTGTTTTGGAACCCAAACACGCCCATCATTTCTTAAAGACTCACTCATTAAAGTAAGTTTTGACTGATAGTCGCCTGAAACAGGAATGCAAGTTGGATGTATTTGTGTAAAACAAGGATTAGCAAACAAAGCACCTTTTTTTGCAGCTCTCCATGTTGCTGTGACATTACAATTCATTGCATTTGTTGAAAGGAAAAATACATTTGAATACCCGCCAGTAGCTAAAACAACGGCATCTGCCGCATGCGTTGTAATTTTTCCAGAAACAAGATTTCTAACGACAACTCCACGCGCTTTACCATCAACAACTACAACATCAAGCATTTCTGAGTTTGGATGCATTTTTATTTTGCCACTACCAATACCCTTTGAAAGCGCCGAATAAGCACCAAGTAGCAATTGTTGGCCAGTTTGGCCTCTACAATAAAAAGTTCTAGAAACAAGAACTCCACCAAAAGATCTATTAGCTAATAAACCACCGTATTCTCGTGCAAAAGGAACTCCTTGTGCTGCACATTGATCAATAATGTTCCTACTTACATCTGCTAATCGATATACGTTTGCTTCTCGTGCTCGATAGTCACCGCCTTTTACGGTGTCATAAAATAAGCGGTAAACACTATCGCCGTCGTTTTGATAATTTTTTGCAGCATTAATTCCACCTTGAGCTGCAATACTATGCGCTCTTCTTGCACTGTCATGAAAACAAAATGCTTTTACGTTATATCCCAGTTCTGCTAATGATGCAGCGGCTGAGCTCCCAGCTAAACCTGTACCAATAACAACAACCGTATATTTTCTTTTGTTAGCTGGGCTAACAACTTTTATAGATTGTTTGTGATTGGACCATTTTTGCTCTATTGAGCCAGCAGGTATTTTTGAATCTAATTGCATTAAAATCTCCTTAAGCAAGCACTAACTAAGGCGCTTGCAACAATCCAAATGCTACTGAAAGCGGAACAGCAGCAAACCCCAGTGAAATCACTAGTGCTAACACTTTTGAAATGACTCTAATGGGAGTATTCCATTCTGGATTATCAATCCCTAATGTTTGAGTCATGCTCCAAATTCCATGGTAAAGATGCATAGCCAGTAAAAGCATTGCAGCCAGATAAATCATAACAACTGCTGTAGACTGGAATGCACTATAAACATTTGAATAAACTGCACCATGTACAAAGTTACTTGTATGTAAATCTCCAGTGGTGAAGTGCAATATGTGGTATATAATAAAAGCCAAAATTAATGGACCACCAATAATCATACTTCTACTTGCATAGTTTGCAGAATCGTATTGCTGATTTTCATATTGGCTTGTTTTAGCTTTTTTATTTCTTAGACTTAGTTGAATCACACAAATAACATGAAGAACTAACATTCCAAGCAGTGCAATTCTTGCAATCCAAAGAAAACCTCCATGGCCAAACATTTCTGAGCCGAAATCACGTAAAAACTCAGCATACAGATCCATTTTGAATCTGCCAGTTGCAGAATCATGGCCAAAAAACATTTTTAGGTTACCAGTCATATGCGTAAGCACAAACCCAAACAAGCCTGCACCAGTTAGTGCTACGATTACTTTTTTACCTAATGTACTATTATAAAATGACTCTTTTGACATTATAAACCCAGAATAAAATTCTTAGCTAAGCGTATCAACAACTCCTTTTACTGCATCAACACTTTTTTGTAACTGAGCTTTTTCATCATCAGTTAGATCAATTTCAATTACTTTTTCAACTCCACCAGCACCTATCAAGACTGGAAGACCAACATACAAACCTTCAATTCCATATTCTCCGTTACATGCAACACTTGCTGGCATTAGTTTTTTCATATCTCTTATATAGGCTTCCGCCATTTGAATTGCAGATGCAGCGGGCGAATAAAAAGCTGAACCAGTTTTTAATAAACTAACAACTTCTCCGCCTGCGTTTCTAACACGATCTTCAATTTCATCTAATCGCTTATCAGTAATCAAATTAGCAATTGGGATTCCCCCACAAGTTGTATATGATCTTACTGGCACCATAGTATCTCCATGCCCACCTAGAACAAAGGCAGAAACTGAAGTAACCGAAACATTTAATTCCTGAGCTAAAAATGACTGATAACGTGCAGTATCTAATACTCCTGCCATACCTACTACATGAGAAGATTTAAAACCTGTAACTTTCTGCATAAGCCAGACCATTGCATCAAGGGGGTTAGTAATTACAATTACAAATGCATTAGGTGCATGCTTTTTAATTCCTTCACCAACTTGTGTGATAATTGAAGCATTAGTTTTAACCAGATCATCCCTGCTCATTCCAGGCTTGCGAGGAATTCCAGATGTTACAATACAAACATCAGCATCTTTAATATCTGAAATATCATTTGTTCCTTTGATATTAAAATCACATCCAAAGACAGGGGTTAAATGTGCAAGATCTAGGGCCTTACCTTGTGGCATTCCATCAACAATATCATACAAAACAGCATCACCTAAATTTCTTAAGCCAGTAAGCAGAGCTAATGTGCCACCTATATTCCCTGCTCCAATTAATGCAATTTTATTTCTTCGTGCCATTATCTTCCTCATTCAATTTTTTTTCTTCATTAGACTTATATGCTTCAATTAATCCAATTTGTTCCAGCAATGAATTAGTATCAATTTTATTGACTCGTAATTCTGATGGACTATTTTGCGGACTCATCAAAACAAACTTAGGATTATTTTTTAGAAGTTCTTTAACTAACTCTAGCTTAACTAAAGCCTCTCCTCCAGGACCTGACAAGGCATTAATTCTTTCTTTAATACCTTCAACTTCTGCATGCCCTTTTGCTAAAACAGCTTTTGCTTGGTTTATTTTTGCTTGCCTGTACGCATCGCCACGATAGCTAGCTTGTTTTTTATAACCATCTGCTTCAGCAACAAACCTGTTAACCTTTTCTTGCTCGTCATTAAACTCCTGACTCTTTTTAGCTTTCACTGTATTAATTCTAGATCTCTCTCTTTCAGTTTCTTCTCTTACTCGTTGAATCTCTTTTAGTGTCTCTTGATAACTTGAATCAATTGTTCCATTAAGCAGCAATCGCTCAAATTGAAAATCATCTAAGTTGACTCTAGGAATTTCAATGCCGAGAGGTTCAAGCTTATCGGCCATACCTTGGCGAACTTTATCTACTGCTTTGTATCTTGGCTCTTTTGCAAGGAATTCAGAAGTTCTTAACTCGTTCATATATGTACGCATATCAGCACGAGCCACAGCTATAACTAAATCTTCAATTTCTTTATTAGTTACAGCAACATTTTTAATTAGATTGAGTAAAGACTTTGGGTCTGTTTTTACTTTATAACGAACAGTTACCGCTAGAGCTACCTCATTACCATCTAAAGCTCTTGTATAAACAAACTGCCCTTTATCCTTAGATAGCTTATCTCCCCATGAGATATCCTTAACTGAAGTATCAATTTTATATACACTATCCCATGGAAATAGTAGCACCAATTCTCCAGGAGAAATTACACTTTCAGATACACCTCCACCCATAAAAGGAGGTAGCTTTCTAAATTTTACGCCATACTCAGTTGCTCCAAGTTGCGTCCAGCCAAAATCACATCCACTTAAAGAAAAACTAAGTAGGACTAAAACCAAAACTTTAATTAACTTACTACTGCGCTGCATTGGCATCTCCTCTTGGAACTCTGCGCGCTGCGCTGCGTTTAGCATCACTTAGTCCTAGTTTTTCTAACCAAGCTTCAAAATTATAAGGATCAATATCCGAGACAACCCCTCCTTTTAGAGAACCTAAAATCGGAGCCAGCTTAAACGCCAAATAAGTGTCTGAACCAGCAGTATCAGAAAACACATTTGCTTTTAATCTTTCAACTTCTGCTTGAGCTTTTGCAAGCTCTAAATCTCCAGTTGCTTTTTGCTCTTCTTCATACAAATCACCTTCCGATCTAATTACATGAGCTTTGTTTTCACCTTCAACATTTAAGGTTCTTATTTTTGCATCCCATTCAGCAGCGACTTGCTCTAACTCTGCTTTTACTTCTGCTAGTCCACTTTTTGTAGCATTGAGCCTTTCTTCTTGATCTTGAAGATTTTTACTAAAAATTGCGTCATCAATCCTTTCAGCTCTATAAGTATAGCGTCGAATTAAAACTTCTTGGATTGAAATACCATATTCAGCAAGCCTGCTGCCAATATTCTGTTTAGCTTCTTCAACTTGCTTTTCCCTTGAAAAAGGATTGTAAAATTGCCCCGTAGAAAGCTTTCCTAATGATCTTCTTAGTTCATCATCAGAAACCCTGCGCACATGATTTCTCCAAACTTCAGCTACAATACCAATGTTTTTTATCAGATCAGCTGGCCCACCATGATCTTTTGACGGTTTATCATAAATTCTTGTTAAAACACTTACATCAACATCAACTGTAGCACCATCAGTCGTTTGCACTTCTAGTGAACCTGCGGAATTTGGATATTTAGATTTCTCACGGTGAAAATGGAGTACTTGAACAGTTTGCGGCACCATGTGAATTCTAGAATAAAATGGTACAGTCCAATGATATCCAGGTGGCAAACCTGATTGCGAAAAGCCTTGGCCGGGTCCAAAAGTAATTTGTCTTATGCCGACAAATCCAGGTCGTACAACATCTCCAAAAATGTAAAGCAGAACTGCAACAGTAACTACAATAAAGCAAAGGCCCACAATCAAACTCTTAAATGCAAAGCCGAGCTCTTCTCCAAAACTACTTTCTGATAATGAATTATTTGCCATTTAATGGATCAGATATTTTATCCAAATAAAAGTCCAGATTTTATTCTAAACTTGGGATTAATTTAAATGATTTAAAGTAATTTGCAACCTAATGAAAATTAATTTTTTATAGTTTGAAATCTAACGATAAAAAAAAAAGATAAACTTAGTAGAACTAAGATTTAAAAAGCTGTACTTTAAAAATACTTAAATAGAACGCGCTATATAGTCTTTAAAAAAAAAAAAAAAACTTGA
>JAGRAS010000145.1 GCA_020434465.1 Bdellovibrionales bacterium
TAATTATATTTGAAATGCTTGGCTCTATTTTTAGCCCTCAGCACTAGCTCTTAAGTAAGGTATGTAATTTTCAGGATCTTGAGGTGTCCCATGGCTTCTGATTTCTAAATGTAAGTGTGGCCCTGTTACTCGACCAGTTTTGCCAACTGTTGCAATTATTTCACCTGCTGAAACTTTTTGTTTTTGTTTCACACTGATTGTTTCGCAATGGCCATAATGGCTAGTCAGCCCATTGCCATGCTCGATTACTACAAAATTACCATATGCTCCAAAGGGATCTGCAAAAACTACAACCCCATCGGAAATAGCTCTAATTGGAGCTCCAGAAGGAGCAGCTAGATCTAAACCACTATGGTGTTTTTTAACTTTTAATACTGGATGTTTTCTTAAACCATATGAGCTAGAAATTCTCGGGCTCATTAATGGATAAACAAAGCTATTTGCAACGCTAGCTCTAAACTGTGAGCTAGGAATGCAAATTAATGTTAATAGAATACTAATTAAAATTAAGGTAAATAATTTTAAACTATTATCCTTCCTCAGCTTCTGCATTGTAACCTTTTATTTTAACCGTTTTGGAAGGGCTAGAATCATAGTCCTCACCAAATGCTATAACCTGTGTATTAACCCATGCTCTAACGCCTGTTGGAGCAATAACCCTGTACCATTCGCCTTGGCGTGTCTCGACAGCAAGTCGTGTGCCACGAGAAACAGTCATCAAGGGAGAATTGTTCACACCAGGACCTGTACGAATATTTGCCTTTTTAACAACAACTGTTGCAATTGGCATATCGTTAACATATTTCTCTCTAGCTGTAGTTTTGCTAAGTTCAGTTTTGGTGCCAGTGCTTGCAGTGCTAATTACTTGCTCTGGTTTTCCTTTTTCTATTTTGGCGGCTTGTTTTTGTTCAAGTACAGCAGAAAGCCTTTCTACCTCTGTTTCAGCTATTAATAATCGATTTTTCGCTTCTTCAAGTTCTTTTCTTAAAGTAACAACTGTTGAGTTAGAAGAATTTAGTTTTTGTTTGAGAGAATCATTATTAGCTTTAATTTTAGAGTAATCTGTGCTTTTACCGGCATATTTAGCTTTTAAAGCATCTAACTTTTCTTCTAATTCTTGAAATTCTGTATTTGATTTCAAGCTAGAAGTTTCAAAAATATTATCTGTTTCATCGCTGATATTAGAATCTTTAGAGACAATTTCTTGTTTTTGAGTCTCATTAGATTTTATTTCAGCTTTTGGAATTTCGCGCTTAATTGTTAGTGAGCTTGTCTCAGGACTTTGCTCAAGTTTTTTTAATAACTGTGCTTCAGCATCTACTAATTCTTGATAGTCTTTTGCTTTTGTTGTTGATGCTTCTTCAGCATGCTCTTGCTTAGCTTTGCGCAGTTGCTCACGAATGGCGTTCATGTCGACATCATCTTGGCAATAGGCTGTTGTTGCGCAAGTGATGGATGTGGCACCAGTGAGTATCAAATATTTAGTTAGCTTTATAAAACCTTCCATAACATTAATCACCTATGTTTGCTGCATTCTGCTTTGGGTTCTGTAGAGATTGCACCGCTACTCTTCTGTCTCTTTCAGCTTGTATCATCAGTCTTATCTCATGTGGAGCAGCAACTCCCTCAAGAGTGATTTCAACAGAGTCGGTCGCAGCTGTTGCTATTTCTACATTACCTACATCTAAAAACCTTTCTAATAGTGTTTGCTCAGTTTCAACAGTTCTAATATCTTCAAAACGCACACGGATAACTCGCTGACGTAGCGAAAGAATGCCTATGCGCGCCTGAATTCCTGAGGCGTCAACTGTGTAAAGTACATCGTAAATTCTAAGTAAAAGATCTAATAAACTTCCTAATGGAAGAAGCCAAAATAGTGGTAAGCTAAGAAAAACAGTTTGTGAGCCAATTGAAAAAAGTTCTCCTCTAATAATAGAACCAGGCAAGTAGCTAGATGCGACAACAGAAGCGATGCAAAGAATAAAGAAAACCATGAAGCGCTGAATTTCTGAGCGCCATGTTTTACTTATTTTGACATTCTTTTTTGTCATCACGAATTCCTTATTTCAATCCTAGCGATTTTTCAATTTCATCAAAGCCGGAATCTTGACTTTGACTAGTTGGAACTTCTTTTTGCTGAGATTTCTCTACTGACTTTGCATTAGAACCTAAAAGAGACTTCACGAAATCGTCATCGTTTTTAGTTTTGCTTGAAAAACTAAAAGTCTTTTTTGGTTTTGATGTAGCAACTTCAGCTGAATCTTCCTCAAATAAAGTTGTTCTTTTATTGTTTAACTCATACTGTCGATTTGAAATTTCAACAGTACCACCAGAAGCTCTATAAATTCCAAAAGTAAAAGTAATTACTATAATAGTAACTAGGTGTACCTTATTTGAAAAAGGTTCAACTACATTTTTTATACTAATTAAGCTCATTTTTTTTCCTATGGTTTTGCCTGTTGATATTTCCAGCGTCCTTGACGAACTTCAACAATCGATTGATGCGCGGGTCTGTAATAATGACCTTCAGGATCTAAGCCTGGTGGCACATCAATTACATCAGTCATTGGTTCTTCCCAAACATATTCCACAGCTCCTGGAACTTGTCTTGTGTAATCTCGTTCAACAATAACTTCTTTGATGATTGTTTGTGGCTTACTTGCTGTACCACAAGCAACGAAAAAAGTTGTCATTATTAATAATATTGTAACACAGCTTTTCTTAGTATCCATTATTATTTCCTTTATTGTGTAGAAACCGCATCATTAAAAAGCCCGTTTACAATATTTGAGACACTAGAGTCGTTCTCAAAATTACCTTGGGCCATTCCTATTGCCTGCTCTTGATAAGCTTTTGCGCCGTTTGGAGCCAATTTAACAACAGTGTCTAAGGCTGTCCAAAAGTCGCCACCAACATTTTCTAGTACATCAGCAAAAAGCTGATTGTCATCACCGTTGTTTGTGCTTACCCAGTAGAAGGCTGGTTCAAGTGGCAAACATAGCGCACCTTCGCCAATATCAGAGATTAAATAAAACTGCGATTCAACTCCTTTAACTGTTCTTAATCTTAGAATTACATCTGACTGTTGCTCGTTAAGGTCAAAAGCTTTTGCAGTGTAATGGAATTTACTTGGATCTTGTCTTAAGAAGATTTTATGAGCACTGTTTTGAACAATTGCTTGTCCACCATCACCTACATAAAAGTCTTCACCAGATTGCGAAGCAGCAATTACAATACCTTTTCTTTTTCTATAAAGCCTAAATGCTGTTTCAATTGTTCCAGCAGCTGTTTTTCCGATCAGATCATGAGCCTCGTCAAAAACAAGAATTTTACGAGAATCAATTTCTTTAGGATCGTTCATTACTGTATCTGCCCAAAGCATAGCAATCTTCAAGAAAACTCTTTGTAAATCTGGATTGCGGTTAAGTGCTTTTAAGTCAAAAACAATAAAGCGTTCTTTTAGTTTCAGACCACCTGGTCTATCAAAAAACCGTGCATATGTTCCTTCTCCGTAGTAGTCGCCAATTAAGATTGCAACTCTTTGGCGTCGAGAAGCAGAGTCTTGGTTTTCGTCAACTCTTTTTGGTGCTCTAAGTACAGCAACAGCGTCGCTTAGAATAAATTCTCTTGTCATTGGCCCACTACGGTATAGGCGGTGTGCCTCAACTAGAGATTCAATTACAGCGGCTTTATCCAGTCGATCTAGCAATGTGTTACCATCTGTTGCCATATCGATTATGATATCAGCACACATATCAATTAAGTCTTTGTAGTCCTCATTTAATAAATCAGGAGGAGTATTCCCAAGTCTTGCCAAAAAGTTCATTGGAGGAGCTTTTGATGGAGTTGCCTCATAAATTCTGCCACCAAAAAGTTTAGCAGCTTTTTCAAAACCACAAGGTTGTCCAGCCATACCCTTGTCAAAAACAAATGTAATTGGCGGTTTTTCAACAGTTTGCCCAGTTGCAAGAGTTGAGTAGTGTCCTCTGTTTAAGGCAATCAACATAAAGCATAGAAGGTAAGATTTACCCGCGCCGGAAACGCCAGAAATAAGAACGTTTGGAGCGATGTTTGAATCAAATAAATCAAATCCTACAAGTTCTCTGTTCCATAAGCTTGGTAAGATAATTTGCGATCCTTTACTACCTTTCCAGTTACCCCAAAGCGGAAATAATCTTACTGCTCGCGAAGAGCGCATAACGTTGGTCCATCCAGCGCCATCAGTTGATGGATCGTAAGCCCCTGGCAGAGAATTAATTAATACGCCTAGGTCAGAGATCTCATGAACCATACCTCTAGAACCATTTAGTTGAGTAAAACTTGCAACTGCTTCAGAGGTAGCTCTTACAGCTTCGTCTTCATTTTGACAAATAAATGACTGGTGTACGCCAACTCTTACAATTTGAGATGCCGCATTGTACAATTCTTCACGGGCAGTTCTAATTGCTCTTATTTGATGTTGGATTTTCTGGTTTCCTCGCCCAAGGCTTGTTACTTCTCGTAAGCCCAAGGAACTATCTAAAGCATCCAATCTTTTTATTTGAGCTTCTTTTGTGTCTTTAGAGAAAGTTACACTTAGAATATTTTCATATGGAGAAGCTTGAAGAGGAGTAATCATTAATGGTGAGCACTGTTTAGGGGCTTTTACCATTGAGACAGATCTGAAAACGCGACCATCTTTTTTGATTATCCCAGGTGCAGGATGTTCAACATATGTTTCAGACATTTGATTTGCTAATAGATCCTCTGGATCATAAACCGGAGCTGGAACCCTGGTATTTCGTCCACGTTTGAACTTGCCGCCCTTAGCACTTCTTCGGTTGAGGAGAGGATAAAGAATGTTTATTAAGCCTTGAGCGTCAAGCAAACGTGGGCAAAATCCAAGATCTCCAAGTTTGGAAACTGTTCCTTCAATTGTTCCACGAAACTTATTGGCATAACTTAAGTATTCTGTTCTTCTTTGTTTCGCAGATGTTCCTACATTACCAGCTAATAGTAACTGGACTGTACGACTTAGTTTTTCAAATAAATTTTTAGCGCGCCATGGTGGGTCATATCTAAAAGCAATTAATAATCTTAATCTTCGTGGTCGATGTGAATAAAAACCAGCTTTTGCTGTATTTTTTATCATTCTTCCCCAACGTGAAGCCATCCAGCCTGCTGGACCACTTAGTGGGTATTCATTTAAATTCTTTG
>JAGRAS010000146.1 GCA_020434465.1 Bdellovibrionales bacterium
CGTTTAGTCTCAATTGAACAGTCAGCACTTCCAAAATAAGGAATTACTCCACATCCGTTATTTTCAAAGCCTTTCATCTTTACTAGCGCGCCGCTTGCACCAAGAGACTCTTTAGACATTGGAAATGCCCAAAGTTCAACTTCATTTTGCATGCTCGCGGGAGATTCGATTTTCTCTAATTTAAATTGAAAAACTGATTCATAAAATTTCTTTGCTCTTTCCATGTCTTTTACGTAAATTTCTATCCATCTAAAGGGATTTTCTTGTGTGTTCATAAATTTCTCCAAAATGAATTTCAGGTCTATTTTCAACTAATAATTTTGAAAGCAAAATGGCTTTGATGTGGATTTAAATAAAAAAGCTAAATTTTAACATAATTGATATTACTTAAAATCTTTAATTATTAGTAAGTTACAAAAGATTAATAGTTAACACACTCAAACTTTGTTTGAACTAAAGAGCTTTTGACTTTAGTAAACTTTGCATAGGAACGACAAAAAATAAGTGAATGTTCTTAAATTTAATTGAATATCAATATTTAATATAAAGGGAAGTGATGAGAAAAGTTAAATTTTTAGGTGTCTCAATCTTTGTGGTTGTTTCTTTATTTATAAGTTATAACCAGGCTGAAGCTGGTAAGAAAAGTAGTTCATTTAAAGTGTGCCAAACAGAGGATGAAACCTTAATTGTTCGTAAAAAATGTAAAGGTAGAGCTGGTGAAACTGAACTAGACTTAGAATCACTAATTGGTGAAGACGGAGAAGATGGAAGTGATGGTGAAAACGGTGCAACCAATGCTGTGATAAGAACAGTTGAGCAAGTTTCTAATGCTACACAGCTAAACTTATCTTCACCATGTAACGAAGGTGAAGTGGCTGTAGGGGGAGGTTTTGCTACATATGGAGGAACTACTGCATTTGCCGCATTAAGTGAGCCTTTATCAGAGGGTTCGACTCCTGAGGTTGGCGATGAGTTTGTGCCTGATGAATGGAGAGTTTTTTTTAGAAATCCTGACAGTCAAAATATAACTTTTAAAGTTTATACGATCTGCGTATCTCCGTAGGCGCGATTGAAAATATGTGGTCTTCGGCCTGAGTCTAGGTCGAAGACACAATACTTACATTATAAATGAATTTTAACTTCTCTTGAACCGACTAGGGTTTTTACAAAGTCGCTAATCTTATTTTGATCCATCATTGCTTTTAATTCAGGCCTTCTATCTAGAATGGAGGCATCTTCATTCATTGTTAAATCATATAATTCTTGACCCCATTTATTTAAAAAAACTTTTCTAAAATGACTTTCTCTAAGTGCCTGTCGGTTTTTTTCACTTTCGGATTCATAAGTGGATTTGCCTCCAAAGTGAAGCATGAATGAACTTGCTGCATAAGCTATAGAACAGTCTGCAAGATAACATCTAAGACAATAATCAAAGTCTTCGCCTCCTCCTTGCCCGTATTCTTCATCGAATTTTCCAACAACTTTTAAAACGAAACTTGGTATTTTAACGCAGAAAAATGGCACGTGTAACACAGGAAATAAGCCTTTTACAGCAATTTGATGTGCTTCAACTATTGCATTTAAATGTGCAGATTTACCCATGTAGTGATTGAGTGAAAAAGGAGGAGGCGCGCAATGAAGAGCAGTTACAATAGAGTTTTTTCTTACATTAGAAACGCTTGCAACATACTCAACTTCGCGATTGCAAAGTGGAGTGCAAACAATATTGCTTGGACATGCTTTAAGTATCTCGTACCAATTTTTTGTAAAAATTACATCGTTATTTAGAAAATATAAATCAGAATTACTGACAAGTGCTTGATCAATTGATTGATTAGCGTTAGCAGAAAAGCCAAGCGGGACTTTATTAACTATAAGTTCAATTTTTTCTTTATGTGGAAGATTAGATTGCTTTATTGATCCATCGTTATCAATTAGAATAAATTTTGAGTTGTCCTCAAGATTTGTTTCTTTGAAAAAAGATTCAATTGCCAATTCCGTATATTCAAGTGAATCTTTTGTCGATACCATTGCAAAAATGGTCATAGAAAATCCTTTCAAAATACTTTGGTCTTATCCTAAGCTTATTATTTACTTTAAATAAAGGGAAAAGGACACCCAAAAATGGAAGAGGGAATCAAAGAATCAAAGGAAGAATCAAAGGACACCCAAAAAAGTTTAACAATATGAGTTGAACTAACCAAAGAACTAACTGCCCTTTAAAAACTGGCTAATATCTAATTATGTTTTTTTAAAATTATGATGCTTTTCTATATCGACTAACAAAACATTTCTTGAGAAAAGGAAAATCCCTTAACCCATTTTTTATCGTGAATCTCAGCATAAGCTTTCATATTTTCGTATTGAGATGATATTCGTGAGTAGCATTTTCCAATCTGCTCTGTGGTGTGAAGCCACTTGTCAGTTTGCAGACCTATTCGTTCTAAAATAGGAGCAATTTTATTTGGTATCTTACCTCTTTTTCCTTTTTTTAACTCCCTTCCTGTTACGTCAAGTATCTCAAGATATTCCTTAAGAGTCATATTAAGAAATCCTTTTCTTGATTTTGTATCTGATATCGGTGCGCACCAAAGTGAGCCTTCTGAAATTCCTTTTTTATATGCTTTGATACGTTCATATGCCGTTGTGTATTCACTATCTTCTGGAGTTTTTGTTTTCTGTGCTCTTATAGGATTGAGATCGATATAAACAGCACATCCCAATAAAGCTGCCTGACCCACTATCCTTACAGATTTAAAACGTCCCTCCCAAAATCTGCCTTTACACTTATCTTCCTTATTTGCCATGCGAGCAATGTACTCATTAAAGCTCTTCATAAACCAACTAAGCGAACATAAACGGCTTCTAAGCTCAGTAATTCTATTTTTATCCTTTAACGCAACTTCTAGCGGAATTTTCACACGCGGCGGGTAAAGCTTTTGCCACCGCTTTAAAACTTCTTCGTCTGATAGCTTAGCAAGAAGATCCGGTCTCTTGCGGAGAAGTTTGTGAATATGATTATCCATAAGTGCCGCTGCTAGAACTTCTATTGTAAATATTTTTACAAGAAAAATAAGTCTTTTTCTAATCCAGATCTTGCGGTGATCAAAGTTTTTACCACTATATTTATCATCTCCATAAAGATATGCGCGTCTGACACATCTTGAAATACAATGGTAAGAGGACTCTTCTTCAATTTCGATCTCTGAACGAGGAATGGTCATTCACTTTAAACTCATAATAATGCTAATAGAAAATATCTAGGAGATATCACTCCTTTTTAGTATCGATTGAAAAAACTGAAAGTTGCGAGCTTAATGTGATTTTTTTGGGTGTCCTTTACTAATTGGCAATATTATCTAGCTGATATAAACTTTTTTCGACAACTTATATTGCTAATAGTATATTGATCTTTGTTCTTATTAATTTTAAATTTGCTTAAATGAAACTATATCAGTACGCAGAAAAATTAGATGTCGCCAAGTATCAAGAAATACAGGTGGATCGTAGTGAATCAAAATTTTCTTATTGTAGAGTATCTATTTTAGATGCCTTTATTATTAGAACTATCTTATTTAACAACGGCTTCTCCAATGGCCCATTTATTTGTATGGGTACGAGAAATGGTCGTGAGATGGATTTATTTAGAATAGCTCTTTACCATCCCTTGCTTTCAAAACTCATTTATTTGTTTGAAACTAGAAAATATGGATTTTCATCTTTATTTCCTTGGATTGAATCTTGGAAGAGATCTGATCTTGAAGAAATTTCTAGTCAGGGAGTTTATGGAGTTGAGCTTAACCCTGCTGCAGATCGTAAAGACACTTTAATAAGCAGCTTCGATGACCTGCCTGATTATTTTACAAATAAATTTGAAGTAGTTTATTCAAACTCATTCGATCATTCTTTAGATCCAGAAAAGACAGCGATGGAGTGGCAAAGAATTGTAAGGCCAGGGGGTTTTATAATTTTACATTTTTTCGAAGGTGAGGTGCCAACATATAGTGACCCTATTGGGGATATACGCAGGAGCGATCTCACTGCTTTATTTAAAGGAGAGGTAATTCACCACAGCAAATGTGGTAATTTTGATCCTACAGGCACAAGCACTGGTTTAATTATTAAAACTGAACAGTAATAATTTAACAAAAAGCTGGTTTTCGACCGTAACTTATCATATGCAGTCTGCTATGAGGTACAGCCCCAAAAGGGTTATGACCTCTAAACAGATCTCGCAAAACAGGAATGTCAGTATTAAGCCCAGATTTTCTCATTTCTTCCTCATAATGATGACCAGGCCTGTGTCCTTCAAGTAAAACTAGTTCATCATTTGGATTTAATCTTCCTGCTCTTAAGCAATCTTTTCTGATTTTAGCCCAAGCTTTCCAGAAACTAGTAATTTTTTCACAAGCTAGTAAATGTTCATCTAAATTTTCTGGATCTTTTAGATCGCTTACAAAAGGAGCAGAAATTCTTGCAGCAGGATACGCTTGGCAGAAAGTCTCAAGGAAAATTTCCTTTTCAGGCCATTCAGCAGAATCAAATGAGTTAAAAAAATCGTAGACTGTTTTAGGATGTTCCCACATTGAATTATGCCAGTCACCGGTAATAAACATTCCTCCAGGTTTCAAACTAGCAGCAATCTGCCTGAAAGGTTCATCTAAGTAAGCATGAGCATGAACTCCAGCAACTGACATTACTAAATCAAAATTACCCGTACCAAACTTTTCTGTAATATCTAGATCAACACCAATAACGGGGATTAGTTTGGTTAGCTTTAATTTATATTCACATTTAAGGTCGCCTAATTTTTTTTCAATTGTTTCTTTAGCTACATTAATCCTGCAACTTGCTCCATCCAAAAGGCTTAGTTCTATTGGAAAAGCTTCATCACTGAGCCCTTTAAGAAGCTCAGCGGCAGATAAACCATTTCCACAACCTACATCTAAAATTTTTATAGGGGTTTTTGGATCAAGCTTTCTTCTCATTATATTTATTACATGAGCAACAAATCTAGCTGTTTTTTCACGCAACATCTGAGCCGCATCTCCAAGCCCAGCTTCTTTTGCAGCAGCGCTGACATATCTGATCCAATCCGCAGATGCCTCTTGAAATTCAACAGCGTAAGCAGCCTCACTTTCTTTACGAAATTCCCCAGGCTTAATTCCCCAGTTTTGGTAAGCATAAG
>JAGRAS010000147.1 GCA_020434465.1 Bdellovibrionales bacterium
TACTTTAGGCAAACTCAGTATTAAAGAAATAAATGGGCCAATACAATTAACTAATAGCAAAGCTGAGATAGAAATTGATACCGATAGCAAAAACATTCTCACACTAAAAAACATCTCAGCAAATGCGTTTGACGGCACTTTACAAGTTGCTAAACTTCCAATTACTGATTTAGCAAAATCTGCCTTTATTAATTTGAAATTTAAAAACATTGACATAAAAAAACTACTTGAACTTATGAATCAAGAGCAAGTTGAAGCCACAGGAAGTATCTCTGGCGAAATTCCAATCAATATCCAAAACGGTAAGATAAGTGTAAAAAATGGAAAACTCTGGGCAATCGAACCAGGCGGAACAATCAAATATTTAGGCGATGATGCGGCTTTAGGCAGCAACCCGCAAATGATGCTAGCTATGCAGGCTTTAAAAAACCTTAAATTTAGCACGCTTACGGCTAACGTCGTTTATAAGCCAGATGGCACTCTTATATTGAACACAAGCCTGGCTGGAAAAGGTCTAGAAATGAATTCTAGCCGCCCAATTAACGTCAATCTAAATATAGAGCAGAATATACTTAAATTATTTGAGAGCTTGCATGCTGTAGATAATTTTACAAAAATCAAGCAGAAATAATTATCAGCTCTTAAATGGGGCTAAGGAATGAAAATGAGATTTTACACAATTTGTATGATTTGTTTGTTAAGCGCCTGCTCACCAAAGGTAGAAGTGGTGGCACCAGATAAACCGATTACAATAAATTTAAACGTAAAAATTGACCACGAAGTCAAAGTTAAAGTTGAAAAAGATCTTGAAGATGTTATCGACAAAGATAGCGGCTTATTTTAAGGAAATAACCAATGAAAAAAATTTTTGTAGCAATAATTTTAAGTTTCTTTTTATCAAGTGCCGCTTGGGCAATCTCCCTTCCAGATGCTAAAGCTCAAAAACTTGTTGGTGAAACACCTTCTGGATACCTTGAGGCTGTTTCTGGAAGTCCAAGTGCTGATGTTAAAGCATTAGTTGATGACATTAACTCCAAACGAAGAGACGAGTACAAAAAAATTGCAGATAAAAACAAAACGAAAATTGCCGCCGTTGAAGCCTTAGCCGGATCAAAAGCAATCGAAAAAACTCCAGCAGGACAATATGTTAAAAAAGGTGGTAATTGGGTGGTTAAATAAAAATTTCCAGTTGCAATTTTATAAAACCTATTACTTAGAATCAGACTGACAAGTATAACTCTTCCTTTGCAATCTGCATGCTTGCTTCAAAGCAACAAGAGCTAGTTTTTTAAGGAAAAAGGGTTTTAAGATGATTTAAGATCAGAATACCCAGCAGTATGATTAAAAACTTTTTTACAATCATACAAAGCCTGGCCAACTACAGTTGTTAACGAATGTAAAACTTCAAGTGAACTCCCATCTGTTAGCAGGCTCCAAGCTTTTTCCGCTGAAAGCTGACTTAAAGCTGTTTTTTCTGAATTAGGAGCTTTATGAGTTAGCAACCTAGAGACAATTTGTCGTTTAAACTCTTCAGACTGAGACCACCGAGCAACAAAAATTTCATTAACAGACTCGCAAAATCTTTTAACAGCTTCTGCCACATCTGCATTCTCTACTTCTTCAGCTTTTTTTCCAAATGAATTTCTTAATCGCGCATCTTCAAGTGCTTTATGCAATGCAGAGACACAGTGCGTAGCAGTAAAAAACTCATCTGTTTCCGAAAGGCTCTTAGTAATTGCATCTAAGCATCTTTCATTTACAACAACTAAATCTAAACTCTCAAAAGTTGATAGCAACCCAGCCTCAGATACCATTCTTGCAGACTCATACCTTAATGTCGGATGCATTGAAGCATCACTTATAACATCTGCAAGCGAAAACCTCTCGTCGCCGGCAATCTCTCTTCTAGCAATATGCTTTAAGGCAGATATTTTATCCCCCGCTCTTTCAACAAGAGAGCGAGCATCTAAAACTTCATTGGCAATGCCAACAGTAACTCTAAAACTATCGAATTTTAATACCGGGCTAGTCGCACGAGTTGTCGTGCCACGATCTGAGTTAGCAGGAGTTCCAATAAAGCGATCGATACCTAATCTATCTGGCTCAGCTATTGCTGCTTGACTAGCAACGTCATCCCTGTCGTCTTCCCTGGTACTTTGAACTGCCTTTACCATAAAACCTATAAATACTGCTTAACCTGTTATGCTGATTTAAATGGCAAATGTGTGATAATTTTTTAAATTTTCCGGGCAAATAACCACCAATATCAATTAATCTATAATATGCCTAAGAGTTTACAAAGATTAGCTTTTACGCTAATTTCAGCTCCCAAGCATTTTGCTTGATTTTTTCTCGCTAGCTTGTCATCACCCGAAATCCTCGGGGTAAGGTGATAGCAAAGCGATTCAAATGGTGGCTGTAGCTCAGTTTGAAGAGCTCAAGATTGTGGTTCCAGATTTTTGCGAAACGATCTTGGCTCATCTTTGAGAGAATAAGCTCCCCTCGATGCTCGCAGTACTAATTGTACTGCTCCGCTTCTCGGTGAACTGATTATCTCAAATCTGAACCAACCTCCTTTCGAAAAAATTGCGGGTTTTGTTTTTGGTTATGTTTTTTCTCGTTAGCTTGTTATCACCCGAGATCCTCGGGCAAGATGGTAGCAAAGCGAATCAAATGGTGGCTGTAGCTCAGTTGGTAGAGCTCTGGATTGTGGTTCCAGTTGTCGCGGGTTCGAGCCCCGTCAGCCACCCCACCTTCGCGCTTCCGCCAAGGCTCCAGCGCTTCGGCGAGGCAAGCCCACTTCGATACCCGCACAATTTTCAATAGCCCCAAGCGAAGGTGGCCACGCTGAAGTCGTGCCGCAGGCACCGACGAAAGCGGGCTTCTAGTATCTGGTACCTAGTATCTGGTACAACCCAACTATTTTCAAGGATTATAAGAAACTTTTCACCTAAATCCGCGAACACTTGAGTTTTGTTAAATTTATAATCGACCTGTATAAAATTATTGATGGGAGAAAGTTGCCATGTACCGTATTATAAGCTATTTATCGCGTCTCGCACATTTATTATAGCCCTAGTATCTGACACAAGCCAAATTTTTTAATGGGGCAAACTCTTTAAAGAGCGGAATTGATATCTAAGACTTATATCTTTTAAAGATTTTCTTGATCTTCATTTGTATTACAACTGTAGGTATTTTTAGAGATTTTCTTCAATTTCTTCAAAGCAGTTTTTGCTTTTTTATTTAGCTTTGCCAGAGAGCTCTTTTTAACTTTTTTACTTGACTGTCCTTTTAGGGCAGTAAGTAATAGTTTGCTTGCAATATTCTTTATAGCTTTAACTTTTTTTGTAAAAGTTTTTCTCTCATTTTTAAATGTTACTTTTTCGCAAGTAGTTGTTTTTTTGCAGACCAATTCAATTTTAGGAAGATTTCTACCTGCTTCAGTTAATTCAGCATATAAATCTTTTAATGAGTCACTTTGGGCAGTAAGGTTGTTTTGATACTTGCTAGATTCAAATTTTGAACTTGCCGTTTCTAGTGCTTGCTTTGCTGCGCTTGCAATACTACTTTCAATGCTTAACATAAGAGCGGTTTTGTCTTTTTTACGACAGTTTGTACCCTCAAGATCTACTTGCGAGGCGCGGACAGTGTTAAGTGTATCTGTACTGGTATCAAAGCTAATCTCATTAGTCATAAATGATAGATCTTCTTTTTGAAAATAAAGTTTATATTTTCCTGGTGTGACATCTGCGATATTGAAAAGCCCATTTTCATCGCTGATGGTACTATAATGTCCTAGGTCATCAGAGAGTCCTTGACTTAGTTCGTTTGTATCTTGTGAATCCTGTTTCTCAGCATAAACAGATACCCCTGATGCTGGAATTTCATTTTCTTCACTATCAAAATTAGTGAGTTTGCCTGAAATTTTTGTTTTTCCATTTTCATCTTCTGGAAAGGGGGTAGGTTGAGGTATGGAGTAAGCAGGCGGTATAGGGACATCAACTAATCCTGTAATGCGTGTTTTTGAAGAAAATCTTCTGAGCGGGATAACAGATGGATCCCATACTCTTTGTTTGTTTGGTATAATTACATATAGCTGCGCATTTAACTGGTTGTTTGGATCGTGTACTCCAACATAGAATGCATGTGGTGTATCAAAAATATCTCCATAAAGCTTTTGATATGCAATTCGCGAAATTTTCCTATCATGCTTAAGTACAGTATAGAAATAAGGGATATTATAAACTGATTCTTCATATTTATAAATATTTCCAACGAAGTTGCCTGCTACTGGATAGAAACCCTGAATAATTTTTTTATCAGCAATGTTAAAAGCATACAATCCTCTTGTCCAACCTTGTATAGTTTTGTCAATGCTGTTGTCCGTTGTAGACATTGTTTTTAAAACATATTCTTCACCGAAAATAATACGATCAGAACCTTCAATATTAAAAAGCCCTGCGATTGGAGGGCTGTCCAAAGATTTCACTACAGTAGTTGTATTTGGTGAATTCAGATTTAAAGATAGTAGTTTTTTACCAGTAGTTTCTGTAATAAAGATTTTTCCTGATTCTTCATTGATTAGAATGTTATTAATTGCACCATTAATAGTTGTGTGTGTTTGAATATCACTACCATCATATAAAGCAGAGCAAATCTTTGCCTTAGATGAAGTAATTTGATCTACCCAGTAAATTCTTTGAGTTTTTTCTCTATATGTTAAGGCTGTGGGATTTACTAGGTTTATAAAATCAATTACAACTTCCTCGTAACCAGTATGATCTATCCATGAAATATAAGGGATAGTCTTGTCTGTATCAGTAAATGATATATAAATTCTGCTGTTGAAACTAAAACTTGAGCCTGAAGTGGCAAAGCCTTCAGCAATGTCATATCCAAAAAGTTCTTCGTCAATGCTTGTATCGCTATCTTCATTTAAGGATCTTGCTGTAAGGCCAGATCCACTTGAATCAGAAGACACAAAATAAAGTCGGGAGTAGATAGAGTCGTAGGCAATACCATGTGCCTTTGTATTTGAAATAAATGCAGTAACATTGCTGCCATCTAGATTCGCGCGAAAAACTTTTTTATTAACTACATCTGTCCAAAATATATATTCGCTATGAATTGTGATATTCTCGAATTCTCCTGAGTTCATTGCATCTAAATATAGAAG
>JAGRAS010000148.1 GCA_020434465.1 Bdellovibrionales bacterium
CTAAGCGATCTATTTCAATTTTATTTATCCAAGGTTTTGCAAGAATGTTAAATGCTTTCTCTTTTGGTGTACGTTCGGGAGGGCGCTTAGTTGTAATTAACACATTTGAATTCACAAAATCCATATCAAGTCGAGTAAATGTTGCAGTCAGAGTATATTCTTCAGTTTTTATATCAGCTTGATAGTCCATTAAAATTTGTTTCTTAGCTTCTTTCTCAGCTGATATTGTGTCTTCTTGGTTTTTTGGTGTCGGTACTTTAACTTTTGTTAAAGCACTAAGGTCAATTTGTCTTTCTTCAGATTTATCTCCAAAACTAAAATAGAGGACGTTTATTAACATAAAAAACACCCCAAATAATAATCCAATTTGTTTTGGTGAAGTTTTACTTTTCCCAGCTTTTGTTTGTTGATTTTCTAGAAATTGTTGAGGGCTGATTTCTTCTTCAGCAACTTCCTCTATGTACTCTTCTTCATCTTCAATTTGTTTATGTATAGTTTCTTGAGTTGATTTCTTATTTTTACCAATATCTCCTAAGCGCATTGGTGCTGGCTCTGGGTTGTCAGCCGGTGCTTCCAAGGGCTCTTTTGCCTCAGTTTTTTTTGGAGAATTTTTTTCTTCATTTGGAGCTGAGTTTAGTTCTGGTTTTGGTTCCTCAAGAGAAATTTCATTGGTGATATCGCTTAAGTCAGTAGGGGGTTCTTCTATATTTTTAGGTTTAGTTTCAATAGTCTTTTCAGGTTCTGTTTCATCAAGTGAAAATTCAAGATCATTACTAACAGCTGTAGTTTCTGATTCATCCTCTTTTTGTACATCTATTTGAGCTTCAGAACTTTTATCTTCAGCATCAATGCCTTCAAATTCGAATCCAAATTCAGTATCATTTGTTTCTTCAATGTCTGTTTGTAGTTCTTTTTCGGTTTCATTATCCAATTCATCACTAACAATTAAATCTTCAGTATCATCGAAGCTAAATTCTGTGTGAATATCTTGTAGGTTTTCTGGCTGAGGTTCTGTTTCAGTAGTTTCTAGAGAAGTATCAGACTTTGACTCTTTTATTTCTTCAGGCTGATTATTATTTCCTTTAGGAGTCTCAAATTCAAAACTTAATTCTAAGGGTTCAACTTCTTGAGGTTTTAGAACATTATCTGAGTTTCCCAAATCTTCTTTTTTCCAAATTTCTTCATCGACTAAATCTAGAGATTGACCGTTAATCATTTCCTCAATTTTAACTTTCCCGCCAGCAGACTTTACTCTTTCAAAAAGTTCTTTTAACTCTTGTTCGCTAGCAGCAGTTTCCAATATTTGCGATTCATTAGATAAGTTTGGAACTATTTGTTGTATTTTTTCCAAAGTCTCTGGAGAAGAGTCGATTGGCCCCTCATATTTGAGTTGAAATTTATTCCCCATTTTTACTTATTCTCCCGATACTTTATTCGGCAAAAAAGCTAAGAAACTTTCCTCAAAAAACACCGATTACTTAATGTTTATATCCTTTTGAAATTACATGACTTTTAACAAGCAGCAAGAGATTAGAGAGCTTTGTTTGCTGGCCTCAAGAGCCGGAAAGGATGCTATTAGGGAAATTCAAGAGTTAAAATTAAAAGCTCAAATTGATAATATTTATGAATGTTTAAAGCAAAAAAGTAAGGGTTTTTACAGCCTGGCATCCCTAGAAGCAGCTCAAAAATCAATTCAAGACTGGCAGAATTTAAAATTAGAGTTAATCACTATTTTTGATAACAATTATCCAAAACAGCTGCTAGAAATTGCAGATCCGCCAATTTTATTATTTGCTAAGGGCAAGACAAGCTTTCCAGTTAAACTTCCAAAAATGGTTTCAATTGTTGGCGCTCGAAATTCGAGCGCTGAGGGTGTGGAATTTGCGATCCACTTAGCTGAGGATTTGAGCAAGTTAGATATTTGTGTGGTAAGTGGTTTAGCTTTAGGAATAGATAGTCATGCACATAAGGGAGCATTACAAACAGAAAACATACTTCCAACAATAGCTGTTCTAGGAGGAGGGCTAGAAAAAATTTACCCTGCTACTAACTATCACTTAGCTCAAAATATTATAGATCAAGGAGGCTTTTTATTAAGTCAATTTGAGCCAGGTGCAAAAATTTTCAGGTCTAATTTTCTAAACCGCAACAGATTGATTGCTGGATTATCACTAGGAACAGTTGTGGTTCAGGCTGCAAAGCGTAGTGGGTCTTTAGCTACTGCTAGATATGCAGCAGAAGCCGGTAGAGAGGTTTTTGCCGTGCCCGGGTTTCCTGGATATAAACTTCACCAAGGTACAAATAAGCTAATCCAACAAGGTGCAAAGCTAGTGACTTGTGTGGAAGATGTTTTAGAAGAACTCTCATTAGAATTATCAATTGAGGAATCATTTCCAATCTCTCTGGAAGCTGGAGAACATAAACTTTTGCAATTTATTTCTGAAAAAGGTCAAGTGAGTATTGAAGATATGTTAGAGGGTTTTTCAACTATAAATGAAATTTTGAATCTTTTGTTTCTTTTAGAAGAAAAAAAACTAATTACCCAGGATAGTATGAATAATTATCAACTAAGTCTGAGAGCAAAGCAAAATCTGCACAGATTTTAAAACAATTCAATTAGTAGATAAGCATCTATTAATACAGATAAAATTAACCTATTTTTTTCTGGAAATCTAAATTTTAACAAGTTATAAAAAGTCACCATTTCAATTAATTAAATATGTTTAAGGAGATAAAAATGAACAACAAAAAAACGGGGTTGTTGTTTGCCCTTCTAATAGTTGGATTGTTCAGCTTGGTAATTGCCTGTGGTGGTTCAAGTAATGGGCAAATAATTATGCGAGGACAAGTATTTGAGCAGACTTTAGCAAGTGATCGAGCTGAAGACTCTACTGATACATATGTTGAAGTTTCTGTAGCAGGAGCTGTGGTTTCTGCCTTAGGTGCTTCTGATATTACAGATAGTGGGGGGAATTTTATACTTACAGGTGATTCAAGTAATATTCCAGATCAAACATTACTTACAGTTACTTTTCCTGATAGCACGAAATCGCATGAATCAGTTGAGTTAGTGGTTGACACTTCTGGTGATTTTGGAGATGGCAGTAATCCATTTAATGTTACAGTAGTAAAAAACGCTGATGGATCCTATTCAGTTACTGCAACTGGTGGAGACACCACTGAAGTTGTAAGTGGCAGTAATGATGATTCTTCAGATAGCAGTGATGATTCAAGTGAATTCGCTGATGATACCACTTCAGGTGATATTGTAGATGATACGACAACCAGTGATGATACTATTGACGACACCACTGGCTCTATGGATGAAGGACCTTCTATAAGTATTTTTATGTGTGAAGAAGGTGTTTATAATGGCACATCATTTGAGTGTGGTCTTAACTCGCTTACACTTAGTGATAATAATGGAAGCACAATAGCAATATCTGGATTCGAAGGAAGCGGTACTAACGCTACACTTTTTGAAATCACTGCTGAAAACACTGCGGTTGGAACAGGCTTGATAGTATTTTCAATAGCAGATCATACTTGTACAGCTGCTTGCACACCAACAGCTACGCTAGTGATGACTTGTAACAATAGCTCAGGAGGTACTTGTAGCCAGTCATTTGCTGCTAGTCAGTAAGCGAAAAATTGAATTGCTTAAAGTCTTTCAAGAACTTTGGAAGACTCTAAGAAGCGCAGCAATTTGCTGCGCTTTTTTTTTAGAAAATTGAAATCAGTGAATTGAAATCTCTCCAGCCTCTTTTGTAGATTTTTTAATCGACACATCGATTGTATTGATCATAGCAGGAGTAAGTTTTAACTGAAGAAAGATTTTTTTTAAGCTATTACTCAAATCTCTTAACTGTACTTGTGCTTCATCAATTTGTTCTCGAACGCTTTCAAATAAGCCACTAAAATTTTGACTGGCGTTTACACTTGTCGCTTCCATTGTGCCGCGAAGTTGAGAGAATCTAAGGGTAGTTACTAGCTTACTGAGTTCTTCAGAAGTTAAATCAAAGTTAGAGAGTCTTGAAGTCAAGAAGTTTAATTGTTTTGCAGTGGTAAGAATTGTTTGTGCAAGTACGAAGTTAAGATTAAGTAAATTTTGTTCTAAAGTTTCAATGTCTGAAATTTTACGTGCTTGGCCATCGATAAACGCATTCTCTAATAGCTCATTGCAAAAAACTAGTATCATTTCCGATTGTAATCTTGAACCTGCTAGATTAAATATCACTGATTTTAATGTTTCAACAATCTCTTCAATTTGGTGAGTAAAATTTGAAACAACAATTTCCATTGACTTTGAAGAAGTGCCTAAATGGTTTGCTATAACACCGAGACTTAGCCCATCTGTTCCTAATTTTGAGGCCTCTATTGCGGTATTAATTGAAAGTAATTGAAATTTAGTAGTTAAGCCTAGCACGTACCCAGATTTTTCAGTTAGTGTTTCATTGAGATTAATAAAATCATCAATATTATCATAAAGTGAATTTATTATGCTGTAAGCTTCATAAGAGTTTTTGTATACATTGAATATATGTTTTAAAACCTCTGCTGAAGGATGGTTTTCAATAAGATTTAGTAAGTTTTTTTGTACTTCTTTTACAATTGTTGTGTGATTTTTTGCTAGTAAGCTATCACGGCTTTTCATTTCTTCTCTGATTGCTGTATGCATAAATGAATCATAGCAATCAAAACCAAGATCTTTTAAAATCTTCAATAATCTTTCAGTGGATCTTGCCATGCCAAGCTTTCTATCGTTACCGCGATCTCCTGTTTTATTTTCTATTTCTCTTAATTCTTTATATATTTTTTCAACGTTTCTAAAAATATCGCTTGAAGGTTTAAATCTTACAGATAAATAACCTTCCTTTAATGGTGCAACTAATGCCAATACCCAATAATATTTACCATCGGCAGCTAAGTTTTTTACATATGCAGCAATGGGTTTACCAAGTTTTAAGTAATCCCAAAGCAGTTTAAATACTGCTCTTGGCATGTCAGGGTGGCGAATAAGACTGTGAGCCTTATGATACATTTCTTCAAATTTATAATCACTTACACGGCAAAAAACATTATTACCTGAAAGAATAATACCTTTTGGATCTGTCGTTGAAAAAAAGAGTTCATCTAT
>JAGRAS010000149.1 GCA_020434465.1 Bdellovibrionales bacterium
CAAGAACCTGATTCACCACACAATACTCAGGAAGCTAAAGGTTTAGATTTAGCTTCAGTCGAGTTTCAAGAATTTGATTTAACTAAATCTAACTTAGAGTTGCTTGCTGATAGAATGCAAGAATTAGCTGAATCAGTTACCGATGAAGCTTCTGCTGCAGTAAGACTACTAGTCAATGAAATAGCTAAGCCAGTTATTATTCAAGATTCGCCTTGTGTTCAATATGGTCTAAGCGTTGAGCAGGGGCTACGATTTAAAATTAGTCCTGAAGTTTTATTTGATGCCGATGGGAAGTCTATAATCTCTATTTCTCATTTTAAGCTAGAACTTTCAAAGATTTATCCTGATAATTCAAGTTTCGATTCTTTTCAAATTGAATCTAGTGATCTATCTGCTGTGGCAAAACTAAAAGAATATTCTATTAGATTGTTAAGATCTTATTTAGCAAAAGATGGGCTACATACTGCACCTGCAGATAAAATTTGCAAAGCTATTCTACGTAAAGCCAAGGAGTTAAAAATTTCTGTTGCGCCAAGCTATCAACCTACAAAAATAGAAGTTTTAAAGGAAATGAAAAAGGCTGATAATTTAGTGATTATTGTCCAACAGCCTGGTGAAGGTTACTTTAAAGAAGGAAATAATGCTGCTGGAATGCTTGTTAAATTAGATTCTCACGAAGGAAGGCTTTATATAAGGGAAGATGAAAATTGGAAGGATCCGATAAAACGAAAAAGGTTAGCAGAGCTTATAAGCTCGCGTCCAAAAGCTTTTGGAAAATGCCAACATATTTTTCTTCCAGTACAAATTAAAGTAGATCCAGAAAACCCGAGATATTTAGACAGCTTTTTTGCTGAAATTTATGATTTCGCTGAAGCCTTAAGATTTGCATATGGGAATTTGAAGATTACAATTTTCCCGATAGATCAAAGAGTCAATGAGCATTATTTATATGTAAATTGGAAAACAAATCAATCTCACAATACATTTTCAGCTAGTCGCTCAGATGGTCATTTAGCTGCTTAGAAATAGTTAAAATAAATCTGTCTTAGTCTTGGTCTTCGCCAAACTCTTCGTCTTAAAATAGATTTTGGTCTTAGTATCTAAAGAAAAACCAGCTAAGTTTAGTACTTGTATAATTTTCATCCTCTGTTTAACTTTAGCGTATGCGTTTTTCAGTTTTATCAAGTGGTAGTAAGGCTAATTGTACTTTTTTAGAAGCCGGTAATACTAGAATTCTAATAGATTGTGGTCTTTCTGCAAAACAAACAGAACTTAGGCTTACTAGTCTTGGGATTAATCCTGCTAGTATAGATGCAATAATACTTACACATGAGCATAGCGATCATATTAGAGGTCTTTCAGTTTTTAGTCGTAAATGGAAAACTCCAATTTATGCTAACCAGGCGACAGCAAATTTTTTAAAAAATGTTTTTGCTGTGGAAAACTTTGAAAGCAACTCAAAATTTTCACTTGGTAGTTTATTAATTTCAAGTTTTAGTATTATTCATGACGCACATGATCCAGTTGCATTCTGCATAGAGTCAGAAGGCTTAAAGTTTAGTCATGCTACTGATTTGGGAAAAGTTACACCTCAAGTTAGAGACGCATTATATTTTTCAAATGCACTAGTTTTAGAGTCTAATCATGACGTAGAGATGCTTGAAACTTGTTTTTACCCTTGGGAGGTGAAGCAAAGAATTTCATCTAACTATGGCCATCTGAGCAATGAACAGGCTGGTGAGCTTTTGCGCGATATCTACCATCCTGAACTTCTTCATTTAGTATTGGGACATATCAGTGAAAATAGTAATACTCACACACAAGTTATTGAAACAGTATCAAATTACCTAAATCTTAATCATTTTCAGACTTTTGAGTGCGGTAATCCTGTTAGGCCAACTGATTTGATTGAAGTTGGAGAAACAATCTCAGTAGCCTATGCAGGGGGATAGTTTGGGCTATTAGCCAGATCTTGAAAAAGCCAACTTATCACTATATTCTTCTTGCGATTGAGCATTTACGCTAATTTTTAAAGGTAGAAATGATTCCAAGATACTCACGTGAAGAAATGCAGTCGATTTGGACTGACGAGAACAGGTTTAAAATCTGGCTAGAGGTTGAAACATTAGCTCTTGAAGGAATGGTAAATGAAGGGAAGGTCCCAAAGGAAGCTCTAGCTGATGTAAAATCAAAAGGCAATTTTGATAAAGATCGAGTATTAGAAATTGAAAATGATGTTAAGCATGATGTTATCGCATTCTTAACAAATGTAGCAGAATACGTTGGGCCTTCAGCTAGATTTGTACATAGAGGAATGACGTCAAGTGATCTCTTAGATACTTCATTAGCAGTTCAGCTAAAGCAGTCTGGTGATTTATTACTATCAGATCTTAAAGCTGTTTGTTTAGCTATTAAAAAAAGGGCTGAAGAGTATAAATATACACCATGTGTAGGCAGGAGTCATGGAATTCATGCTGAGCCAATTACTTTCGGATTGAAGTTAGCTTCTTGGTACGCTGAATTAAAGCGTGCTGAGAAAAGACTTAAAGCAGCGATTGAAGAGATTAGTGTTGGTAAGATTGCAGGAGCCGTTGGTACTTATGCTTCCATTTCTCCAAAGGTTGAAGCTCACGTAATGGAAACTTTAGGTCTTGAGCCAGAAACTGTACCTACTCAAATTGTGCATCGTGATAGACACGCAAGCTTTTTTAGTGCGCTTGCACTTTTAGCTAGTTCTATTGAACGTTTTTCTATAGAGATTAGACACTTGCAAAGAACAGAAGTTAGAGAGGCAGAGGAAAAATTTACTAAAGATCAAAAAGGTTCTTCAGCTATGCCTCACAAACGAAATCCAATTTTGACAGAAAACTTATGTGGCTTGGCTAGGCTTGTGCGAAGTTATGCGACTGTAGCTATGGAAAATGTTCCTTTGTGGCATGAGCGAGATATTAGTCATAGTTCTGCAGAGCGAGTGATTGCGCCCGATGCATGTATTATAACTGATTTTATGCTTGTACGTTTTAAAAATGTTGTAGAAGGGCTTGTAGTTCATGAGGAAAGGATGCTTGAAAACCTTGAGGCAACAAGAGGTTTAGTATTTTCTGGATCTGTTCTTTTGACTCTTGTAGATAATGGGGTTAACCGTGAAGATGCGTATAGAATGGTGCAAAAACATGCGCTAGCAGCCTGGGAAGGAGGTGCGGATCTTAGAGAGCGGATAATCACAGATAAGGAGATTTCTGCTACTGTATCTAAGGATGTTTTAGAAGAGGCTTTTTCATTAGATAGGCATATTGCTAATGTAGATTTGATTTTTCAAAGAACATTTAATGAGTAAATTGTATTTTAAAATAGAAGGAAATAAAGATGAGAATGCAAATTTTCGTAAGACTTAAAACAGGAGTTCTTGATGTGCAAGGTAAAGCTGTTGAGCATGGGCTAGAGCATCTTGGCTTAAATGCAAGTGATGTTAGA
This sequence comes from Bdellovibrionales bacterium, assembly GCA_020434465.1. The sequence continues at coordinate 3,475 of JAGRAS010000149.1, forward strand.
GTTGGCAAGCTAATCGAGTTAGATGTTGATGCAAGTTCAAAAAATGAAGCAGAAACTAAATTAAAAGAAATGTGTGAAAAGCTGCTTGTGAACACCGTAATTGAATCATATGAAATCAGGGAGGCTGCATGAAGGTAGCCGTTATTATATTTCCTGGTTCAAACTGTGATCATGACGCAGTTCATACATATAGCAGTTTGCTAAGCCAAGATGTTAATGAAATTTGGTATAAAGAAACTGACTTAGCAAAACCAGATCTTGTTGTTATACCAGGAGGCTTTTCCTTTGGAGATTATCTTAGAGCAGGTGCTTTTGCTCGTGTTGCTCCGATTATGAAAGAAGTTGCTAGGTTTGCAGAGCAAGGTGGGCCAGTAATTGGAATTTGCAATGGATTTCAAATTCTTTGTGAAGTTGGTTTATTACCTGGTGCGCTTTTACAAAATATTGAGCGTAGATTCTTATCAAGGTTTGTAAGCTTAAAAGTTGAAAATGCTAAAACCCCTTTTTCCTCCAGTATGAAACTTGGTGATGTATTTACTTGTCCGATTGCTCATAACGAAGGCAATTTTTTTGCTGATGAGGAAACTATAAAAGAGCTTGAAAGCGAAGGTCGTGTTGTATTCAGATATTGTGATGCAGACGGAGAAGTAAATCATGACTCTCGTGAAATAAACCCAAATGGTTCAATTAATTCAATTGCTGGAATAACAAGTTCTAAGGGAAATGTTGTTGGTTTAATGCCTCATCCTGAACGTGCCGCAGAAAGTCTTGTTGGACATACAGGAAAGAGTAGTGGTTTGTCGGTTATGTCTGGGCCACTAGAAATTAGTATCTAATGAACGTAGAGATTTTTGGGATTTTAAATATTACACCCGATTCATTTAGTGATGGGGGAAAATTTTTTGATGCGGAAAAAGCGATTAATCATGCCAAGCAATTGATTGCGGATGGTGCTGATGTGCTTGATATTGGAGGATGCTCCACAGGCCCTGGAAGTAAGCAAATCAGTATTCAAGAAGAGATTTCCAGATTAGAGCCAGTAGTTAAAGACTTGGCAAACTTGACTAAGCTTTCAATCGATACTTATCAGTCAAAAGTTGCAGATCTATGTTTAAGCTTAGGTGCTTCTATTATTAATGATATTTCAGCAATGCGCGCAGATCCTGAGATGCTAGCTGTAATTAAAGCTCATAATGCAAGAGTAGTTTTAATGTATTCAAAGGAGGATGGGAAAAGTCCTCACATTAGTGAATCGAAGAAAGAATATATTAACTTAGTTGATGAAATAAAAACATTTTTATCAAATAAAATTGAGTTTGCTTTAAAAAGCGGAATTTTAGAAGATAAAATTATTTTAGATCCTGGGATGGGGCAGTTCTTAAGTTCTAATGCTAATTATTCTTGGGAGTTGCTAAGCAAATTATCAGAGCTGACTCAGACTTTTAAAAATTTTCCGATGCTAATTGGAACTTCAAGAAAAGGATTCCTAGGTGGTGAGTTAGTCAATAGAGATCCAGTATCACAACTTACTGCGCTAAATGCAGTAACTAAGGGAGTTCGCTATGTTAGAACTCATAATGTAAAGATGTTTAAAGAGTTCTTAGGAGTATGGGAAAGAATTCTTTATCACGGTATTGAT
>JAGRAS010000014.1 GCA_020434465.1 Bdellovibrionales bacterium
TTAATAGCATAAACAACTATTGGCACCATTAATGAACCTAATATGCTTAGTACAGAAGCATGTTTTGTGACTGATTGTTCAGATCCAAACTTCCACAATAAAACAATACTAAGAGAAATAAGCCACAGTAAAAGAAACGTAACAAGCCTAGGTTCCCATCTAAACCATACATTCCAAGCAGAATGAGCCCAAATCATACCAGAAGCTAAAGTGATACTAGCAAATAAAAGAGAGGTCTCTGAACCAGCTCGCAAATAAAATTTTGCTAAATTATTTTTTAACCCTAGATAACTAAGTGCTGCACAAAGCAAAACACCAAAAGCACAGTATGTAGCCACAGCAGAACCAACATGAAAATAAAAAATTCTTTGTACTGCTCCCATAAATCGTTCAGGTGGCGCAACGATAAATGTCAAATATAATGCGTAGAGCACAAGCAGATACACTATGCTAATTGCAATTTTTCCAGAGGTTGCTTTACCATATGAATCTTTCATAAAAACTTACTCTTTTAAGACATAAATATATAAGCTCATTCCTATAGCTGCATAGAGTACATCAAGACCAATTAAAAGTGTAAACCACATAGATGAAAAAAAGCTCTCACCTGAATTTAAATATGCTCCTGTTAGTTCAATCAAGGCGTAAAACATTGGAAATAATAAGGGTAAAATCATAAGGGGTAAAAGTAAGGCAGAGACTCTGGATTTAAGTGCAATACAAGATAACAAAACTGAAAGACTTGCAAATCCAAAAGCTGCCAATATGCCAAGTAGAGTTAAACCAGATAAAAAACTAACAATTTCTACATTGAGTAAAGTTGACAGCGCTACAAGTGAAACAAGAAACCCAGCAGCAATAAAGATACTAGTACTGATTGCTTTTGCAATAAACATACTAGCAGGATTTAAACCAAGAACCAGCATACGCTGATGAACTGAATTTCTAAATTCAATTTCTTGTAATTTTGAAACCGAATACGAACCGGCTAGTAAAAAGACGATCCATAAGAAACTAGGGAAAAGTGATATGATTGCACTTTGATTTACAAAAGCAGCTGAAGCTCCAGCCGCAATAATAACTGAAAGCAAAATGCCAAGAGTTGAGTAAAGTACTAATGTATCCTTCGATCTTAACTCGATCTTTAAATCCTTGCTAACTAAAACTAAAATATCTTTCACTTTCTAAACTTCAAATAAATATTATTGATATATTCAGAAACATTGATTGATGTAGACTCATTAACTACTTCATCATGAACAAGTGCTCCTTTATCTAAAATAATTACTCTATTAACTAAATAACTAAGCCTTAAAAAATCATGGCTTGCAATAATATAACTTTTATTTGAATCAGACTTAATATGCTCAGATAAATTAGCAAAAGCTTTTTCGTCTAATGCAGTAGTAGGTTCATCCAGTAAAGCTAAATCAAAGTCTTTCAAAAAACTGCATGCTAAAGCAGTTCTGAATTTTAAACCTTGCGATACTCGATTAATGAGCTTTTCGGCATCACTCATTAAATCCCAAGCATTGAGAATTTCAGATAAACTTTTTGAGTTTGAACATAGCTTTAAAAATAAAGAAATATTTTCTGCAATACTGAGCTCATCATAAAGACCTAGTTCGTGTCCTTGATACGTAACTTTTCCAGACTGAAACTTTCCAGAGTCATAATCCATAAGCCCGGCTAAGATTTTAAGTAAAGTGCTTTTTCCTGCACCATTGTGACCAAGTAAGAGCACTCGATCTCCTGGCTGAAGTGAAAAAGAGATATTATCTAAAATTTTTTGGCCAGAGATTCTTTTATTTAAAGGCTCTTTGATTAACATATGTTCAATCATTAGTTGATTTTTTAGGTAACAACACAATAAAAGTCCCAACAATAATTATTAACACTCCAATCCAAAGCCAAATCTGTAATGGATTTACAAAAACCTTTAACGCAGCTCTTGTGCCTGTATCATCAAGCCCAGCAATTACAAGATAGAGATCGTCTTTTAGGCTTGTATGTAAGGCAACTTCAGTAGTGCTTTCTTGATTACGAGTATATCTTCTAAGTTCAGGTCTTAAATGTGCTATATGTTTATTTGTATTTTTATCAAAAGCTTCTAAATCTACTATTAATGCATCATGATTTGCTCTGCGAGTAGTATTAATAGATTCTAGGGAAAGTTTATAGCGTCCAACTTCATAACTTTGCCCCTCTGCTAAACTAAATTCTTCTTCAATCTTATGTGCCATAGAGGCAGTAATTCCAATAACAGCAATTACAACACCAAGATGTACAAGATGCCCGCCAAACTTAGTTCTCTGCCGTTTTAGAGCACGCGTTACTTTTAATGGATAAGCAAGATCAGAATCTTGAACTTTTGAACTTCGATGTACCTCACCAAGAATGCAAAGGGAAACTAAAAAACAAAGTGAATATGACAATGTGGCAAAAAAGCTTTCTACGCCGGCCCAAATCAAAATCAGCCCCATTATCAAAGAGGCGATTACAGGTAATAAAAAGGTTTTTTTCAAACTTTTTAAATTTGCTTTTCTCCAAGCAATTAACGGACCAAAACTCATTACAAAAAGTAGCAGTAAGAACAAGGGTACGTTTACGGCGTTAAAGTATGGTATTGCAACTGCTTGTTTTGAACCAGTAATTGCTTCTGACAAAACAGGGAACATCACTCCCCAAAGAGTTGCAAAGCAAATACTCAATAGAATTAAATTATTCACTAAAAATGCAGCTTCTCTAGAAAAGATAGATTCAATAATATTCTCAGGTTTTAGCTCTTCTTTTCTAATCCAAGTTAGATAAACAGTAAGAATTAAAATCAAAGACAAATATACTAAAAATACCCAGCCAATATCTGTTGAAGCAAAGGCATGCACGCTTTGAACAATTCCTGAGCGAGTCAAAAAAGTTCCAAATACTGTTAAACCGTACGTTAAACTAACTAAATAAACATTCCAGGTTTTAAGCATTCCTTTACGCTCTTGTACCATTACAGAGTGAAGAAAAGCTGTAGCGGTTAACCAAGGTAAAAATGAAGCATTCTCAACAGGATCCCATGCCCAAAAACCTCCCCAGCCAAGCTCAACATATGCCCACATACCACCAAGAACAATTCCAGTAGTTAAAAATGCCCAAGCTATTAAGAGCCAACGTCTAGTGAGCATTATCCATGGCCCAGAAAAGTCTTTTGCGATTAGAGCAGACATACAAAAAGCAAAAGGAATCGCAAGTGTTGTAAAACCCAAATAGAGCATAGGTGGATGTATTGCCATCAAAGTATTTTGCAATAATGGATTTAAGCCATTTCCATCAATAGGAATGTATGGAGATTGTAAATAACGAAATGGGTTAGTCAGAAATGTTGTTACTAATAAAAAAAACTGACTTGAAGATGACAAAATAGCTAAAAGCCATGGTTGCATTTTTATTGGCACACGCCTGATTCTGATTGCAACAAGTGCTGAGCTAAACGATAAAATACAAGCCCAAAGAAGCATTGAGCCATCCATCCCTCCCCAAATAGCAGAGATTTTATATATCCACTGCATATCAACATTTGAGTAACGCCAAACATACTGACTTGAATAGTCATTAGTTAAAAATTGAACGGCTAAAGTTGTTATTGCAGCTAAAGAAAAAACAGAAGTTAAAATAACTGAATTACATGCAAAACTATTAGCTTTTTCATTACTCCTTAGCCCAGAAAAAATTCCAAATAAAATCCCGCAAAGAGAACTAAACCAGGCAAGGCATAAAGCCAAATTTCCCAATTCTCCCATTAGCTATCTTTCCCAGCATTATCAGTAAGGCTTGGTGGCTCATACTTAGAAGGACATTGTGTCAACAAACTATACGCAATCAATTTACCACCTGAAAACTCACCATCAATAATAACATCTCTACCAGCGGCAAACATGTCAGGTTTTAAAGAGTTGTAAACAACTGGAATGCTAACTCCAGAATTCGATTCAGTGTCTGATCCTGGATCTTGTATTGAAAAAGTAAGTTTAATTTCTGGCTCAACTTGATAGTTAACTGGTTCAGTAGTAACTCTTCCAGCAACTCTAATTCGTTTTAAATCTTTACCTGCATTTTCTGATAAAATTTCTGAGGGCTTTAACACAACTGAAGTTCCTTGCTGTGTAGCTTGATAAGCAAGAACACTTCCAAAAACTAAAAAAACTAAAACTATACTTATAAATTTACGATTCATTTTAAAACTTACAATTAAAGCTCATTTTGCAGTATATTTTTGAAGTCCACAAAGATCTTCAATGTCTGAGGGTATAACCAATATTCAATTAATTCAATGGTCTATAAATTGGAATTCCTAAATCTTTTTTCAATTCTTCAATTTTTAATGTAATATGCGAATGGTACCAACTTTTGTCAAACCATTCTTGTGGATTAACAGGAACTCCATGGACTCGCATTCCAAAGAGCAATGATTTTTTTAATGCCAAACCAGAACTGCCAACAATCCCTATAACATCACCTTGGTTCACTTTATCACCTTTAGCAACTTGGAAGCTCTCCAATTGTCCATAAAAACTCACCAAACCTAAACCATGATCAATTAAAACTGATTCACCATACACTCCTAACGATCCAGTAAATAAAACTACACCTGGAGCTACTACAGGAACCTCAGATCTGATGCCTGGAAACAAATACAAAGCATTAATCTGCAAACTAGATGCTAGAAATTCATTTTCTAAATAATAATTCACATTGTCAGCGAATAGAATTGCTGGAGTAGCTGGAAAAGCTTCAAATGCGCTATCCCATAATTTTTCAAATCTAGGGCCTTGTAAATAAGAGTTCAATTGGCTTTCATTAACATTTCTTAGTCTTTGATTAACTAGATTAAATTTTTCTGTTAGAGGAGTTTCTGATGAAACCTTTGGGTCTAAAAAAGAGTCAATTTTGTTTGCTATAAACTGCTCACTAAGCCCAACATCTCTGCGTTTTCCATTAACAGATAAAATTTTATTGTAAAAGCTTTTCGTATCTGAATTACCTGCTTGATCTTCTGCAAAAACTGTAACATCTGCTGGCAAAGGTGGGTTTTCTAGATCAATGGCATACAAAGCAACAAATAAATTAGGTTCAAGCAGTTCTGAATCAATTCCCTGTGCGGGGAAACCAATAAACCGTCTCCCTTTAATGCTAACGCCTGAAATTGCAAGGGTATTGTCATAAGCTTTATAGAAAACAAGTTGCGAACCTCCTACATGAGCATTGTGCTGCACGCTTATAATTTCAACTCTTGGCTTCTCATAATCGACTAACAAGGGTAAATCTTTTTCTGCTCCATTGCTCCAAAAACTTTTATCAAAAACCTTAATCTCTAATGTTGCAGTCCCTTCTTCCAATCCACTTTCTTTGCCTGGAAATTCTACAATTACTTCTCCTTTACTGATTCCGTTTAAAGACTTACGCAATAGCTCATTAACTTTCCGTCTTTGCCGTGTACGAACAATAACTTCATCTAGTCCAGATCCAAAATCACTAAATTTAATATGCGCACTAACTGGTGCTACTCCAACACCTCGAGGAAAACTTTCAAGCTCGATCACTGGGCTAGTAGTTTCAAGAAAGTCACTGTAAATATCTTGCCATGCATGAACCAATGCAGGAATTGTTGATGCTAATATGATCAATAAAAAAATTAACCTAAAAGGAATTTTACCGCTTTGTTTAAAATTCAAAGGATTCAACAATTGCACCATATTTATCTTCAAAAAATTCTTTTAATTTCAGTTTAACTTTTTCTTCTATCTGCCTGACTCTTTCTTTACTAATAGAAAGCTCATCTGAAAGATCCTGCAATGTTGCTTTATCTTCAGCTAACATTCTTTTATCAAAGATTACTTGTTCTTTATCATTTAAGGTATGCTTAAATTCTTCTAAGCCATCTACAAGCAATTCCTGCAATTCTTTGTTTGCCATTAAATCTTCAGCATTTTTTGCTTCAGATGGCAAAACTTCTAATAAGTTAGCACTAGAATCTGTTCCTAGCGGAGCATCTACACTTAAATCTGCTGAGGCAAGTCGCTGTTCCATATCTATTACGTCTTGTTCTCTAACATCCAAACGTTCAGCAAGCAATTTTGGTGCTGGAATGAAACCTTCTTGTTCAAGCTTTTCTTTCTCTTTTTGCAGATTAAAAAAAAGTTTTCTCTGGGCTTGCGTTGTGCCTATTTTTACCAGCCTCCAATTGGCAATTACATAACGAATAATGTAGGCCTTAATCCACCAAACAGCATAAGAAGGGAGTCTAACTCCACGATATGGATCGAAATTTTTAACTGCTTCCATTAAACCAATATTGCCCTCTTGAATTAAATCTAAGAGGCTTCGCGCAGCTCTCTCATAATCTCTTGCAATTTTGACAACCAACCAAAGATTACTTGATACTAATTTATATGCAGATTTAAGATCTCCCTCTTCCAAATATTTAATTGCCAAGGCTTTTTCTTCTTCGCGAGTTAGTTTGGGATATTGTTTAATCTCTCTTAGGTAAGCTTGTAGCGCATCAAAAGGTACTAGATCTTTACTAGCCTGACTTTTCTCTTCAGATTCAAGCTCAAACTCCTCTTCTTCATCAATTTCCGCAGGAAGAATTTCTATTCCGGCATTACGTAAATCTTCATCCTCATCTTTCTCTTCAGGGAAACTAAGCTTAGTTTTCATGCCTGATTTTTTGAGTTGTTTGTTTTTTTTATTACTAACCACACTATCCTAAAATCTTGAAGTTTTAATCAATCGAGCTTTACTCAAACACTAATTTCACAACAAAGAATATTTCATTTTAAGTGTACAAATAAATCCAGATAGTAAAATACCCAGGCTGAGGATATTATATAACAATTACAACATCTTATACAAAAAGCCTTATTTTAAACGCCAATGGTGACAAATCCTGTCACCTAAAACAATGTAAATAATTTCAAGTAAAAAGCTAGCTGTGCCGATTTATGTCACTGCGAATGAAAAATTTTGGCAATTGAATTTTCAAAATGAAAACTTAGCCAAAATCTGTCGGACAGATCTGAACGCTAAGTATCAGAAAATTAAAAAGGGAAGCTAGCACCCATGAACTCTCGAATTGGAGAACTTCTAGTTCGTTCTGGAATTATTAATTCCGAACAACTTACAAAAGCAAATGATGAGATTAAAACTCATGGCGGCTTTGTTGGTACACATCTAGTAAAGCTTGGCTTCGTAGAACTAGAAGACTTGTTAAATATTATAAGTAAACAATATAGCGTTCCAATTGTAGAATTAGAAGAATATAAGTTTGAGGAAGATTTACTACAGTTAATTCCGCAAAATCTATCTATGAAGCATGGAGTGCTCCCAATTCTAAAAAAAGGGAACGTATTAACTGTTGCAATGATTGATCCTTCTAACATCGTTGCCTTAAACGACATAAAATTTATTACTGGGTTAGATATCAGTGTAGCAGTAACTGACGAAATAACATTAAAGAAAAAACAAGAAGTTTTATTTGAGTCTCAAATTTCATATGACAGTATTTTTGAAGACTTTGATCCAGAAGACGTAGAAGTTGTAGATACAAGTGATGATATAAATATTAATGAGCTTGAAAAAGCTTCCGAAGACGCTCCTGTTGTAAAGCTTGTAAATGCAATTTTAACTGATGCAATAAAAAAAGGGGCTTCAGATATTCATCTTGAGCCATATGAAAAATCATTCAGAGTAAGATTTAGAATTGATGGGGTGCTCTACGAGATAATGAAGCCCCCAATGAAGTTAAAAAACGCCATTACTTCTCGTATCAAAATAATGTCTGAATTGGACATAGCAGAGCGTAGGCTTCCGCAGGACGGTAGAATAAAATTAAAGCTTGGAAACAGGAAAGAAATGGATTTTCGTGTAAACGTACTGCCAACATTATTTGGCGAAAAAGTAGTTTTGCGTTTACTTGATAAATCTAATTTACAGTTAGATTTGAAAAAACTTGGTTTCAATCCAACTCAAGAAAAGTTTTTCTTAGAAGGAATTACTAAACCTTATGGAATGGTTTTAGTTACTGGCCCAACTGGATCTGGAAAAACTACAACTCTATATTCTGCATTAGCAGAGCTTAACAAAACCACAACAAATATTAGTACTGCTGAAGATCCTGTGGAGTTTAACTTACATGGCATTAACCAAGCTCAAATGCATGAAGATATAGGATTCAATTTCGCTGCGGCTTTAAGATCATTTTTGCGGCAAGACCCAGATATCATTATGGTGGGTGAAATTAGAGACTATGAAACTGCAGAAATTTCTATCAAAGCTTCATTGACTGGTCACTTAGTCTTATCAACCTTGCATACTAATGATGCTCCATCCAGCATTAACCGTTTGCTTAACATGGGAGTAGAGCCATTTCTAGTGGCTTCTTCAATCAACACTATTCTTGCTCAAAGACTTGCTAGAAAAGTTTGCCCCGATTGTGGTGAAACAGTTGAAGTCAATCCCGAAGTATTAGTAAACATTGGAATTCCACCAGAAGAAGCAAAACATATTACAATAAGACAAGGTTCAGGCTGCGATACTTGTTCTGGCACCGGCTACAAGGGTCGTATCGCCTTGTATGAAGTTCTTCCAATGAGTGAAGAAATCAAAGAGTTTGTGCTAAACGGCGCAACTTCGGCTGAAATTAAGCGCGAAGCTGTAAGACTTGGAATGCTTACTTTAAGACAATCTGGTTTAGATGCTCTTAAAGCAGGGATTACAACAATTGAAGAAGTTTTAAGAGTTACTGCAAACGAATAAGCAACTATTCTTATTTTTTTGCGATTAATTAAATTAGGTTTTTTTTAAAATAAGGAGAAAACAGTGGCTGTTTACGTATGGGAAGGAAAAAACGCTCAAGGAAAAAAAGTAAGCGGAGAAATGGAAGCTCGTAATGTCCAGGCAGTATTTAATGCTCTTAAAGGACAAAGAATTACTCCAACAGCAAATAAAATAAAAGAAAAGGGTAAAGGCCTTGATATGGAAATCAAGATTCCTGGTATGGGGCCAAAAGTTAAGCCAAAGGATATTGTGATTTTCACAAGACAATTTGCTACAATGGTGGATTCTGGACTCCCTATAGTTCAAGGCTTAGATATTCTAGCAAAACCTCATGATAACGTTGCGGTAAAAAATGTTCTTTTAGGTGTAAAGGAATCTGTAGAGCAAGGAGGAACTCTTGCAGAAGGCATGAAAAAATACCCAAAAGCTTTTGACGATCTATATTGCAATATGGTCGCTGCAGGTGAGAATGGTGGTATTCTTGATATTATTCTTGATCGCCTCGCAATTCAGCTAGAAAAAACAATGAAGCTCAAACGCGAAGTAAAATCAGCAATGATTTACCCAGCAGTTGTTATTAGCGCAGCAATTATTGTAACTACGGTTCTTTTAGTTTTTGTAATTCCTACATTTGCAGAGCTCTTTCAAGATTTCGGTTCTGCTCTACCACTGCCAACTCAAATTGTTATTAACATGTCTAACTTTATGGTTGATAATTTTTTGATTATTTCGGGTACCTTTTTATTTGGAGCTGGTTCTTTTTTTAGATTTGCAAGAACAGAAAGAGGTAAGGAAATAATACATCCAATACTTTTAAAGCTCCCAGTTTTTGGAGATATAATTAGAAAAGTTGCTGTTGCACGTTTTACGCGAACTCTAGGAACAATGATTAGCTCTGGGGTGCCTATTTTAGAGGCACTAAATATTTGCGCAAGAACAGCAGGGCATAAAGTTGTTGAGCGTGATGTTCAAAATGCACGCGTAGCAATTTCTGAAGGTAAGTCAATGATTGAACCATTGAGCGAATCAGTTGTATTTCCACCAATGGTTGTTCAAATGATTGGGGTAGGTGAGTCAACTGGTGCACTGGATGCAATGTTACAGAAGATTGCAGATTTTTATGAAGACGAGGTGGATAACGCAGTTTCAAGTATGAAACAACTTATTGAACCGATCATGATTCTTACTCTTGGAGTTATCATCGGAGGTTTGATTATAGCAATGTATCTTCCAATATTCAAAATGGGACAGGTTGTTGGATAAACATGAACGCATCTAGACACAACTGGCTTGAATTACCAGAGGACAATAAAGTTCTTGGTGTAAGCAAACTTATTTCTGCTCGAATGTGCTTGCTCGGTCTAGTGCTAGCTGTTTCCTCATATTGTAGTTTTTACCAAGAACCACATATTAGGCAGTTAGTATCCCCTTTATATCTTCCTATAATATTAATCTTTGCTTTTAGTATCCTAAGTAGTCTTTGGGTAAAACAAAAATCAGTCGGCAATATATTCTTATGTATTCAAGTTATAGTCGATATTTCAATAATAACTGGAATCATCTGGGTTACTGGCGGGGCTATTAGTCCGTTTTTATTTTTGTATTTACCACTTGTAATGATGACTAGTCTTTTAATTTCAAGAAGACTTAGCGTTCTGCTAGCGGTTTTTACTGGCACTGCTTATGGAGTTTTAACTTGGGGCATGGTCCAAGGTTTTATTCCAACTGCAAATGGTTTACCCGCTGCTGAATCGCCAGCTAACGGTTATATTCTTCAACTAGTAGCTTTATATTCAGCACTAATACTTGTTTCTGTTTTAACGCAATTTCTAAAAGATCAATTAACTACAAGTAGGCAGCTTATTAAACAATCAGAGCATGACTTGTTTACCGCTAATCATATTCAGCAAGCGCTTGTAAGTGGCATGCCAGACGGCATTATGATGCTTGGGATTGATGAAACTATTACTAATATCAATCAAGCTGCTTGTGAACTTTTAAATATTGAAGCAAGTTTTGCTGAGGGAAAAACAATTGATAAATTACTTGATAATATCGATACAAGCTTTGAAGTTAAGAAGCTCGAGAAAGACATAGAAAAAAGTGTTGAAGAGATTAAAATTAAACCACTGCAAACAAAAAAAATCATTACTCTAGCTTCACATAAGCAAAAAATATTTAACGATAAAAATGAAATTACTGGTTCTTTAATAGTTTTTCAAAACATAACAAAACTTAGAACTGTTGAGCAGCAACTTGAAATGCAAGAACGCATGGCTCGCATGTTAATTGAAAGTGGCAAGGAAACAGGCCCAACTTACACAAAAATTAAGAGCTTTGTTGGCGAAAGTCCAATAATGCAAAAAGTTTTTAAGTTAATCGAAAAAGTTGCATTATCTGAAGCTACAGTGCTCGTGCAAGGTGAGTCAGGCACTGGAAAAGAGTTAGTTGCTAAAGCAATACATCATGGCAGTCCAAGAAGCGGCAATCCATTCATTGCTGTTAACTGCGGTGCAATACCAGATACATTGATTGAATCAGAACTCTTTGGTCACAAAAAAGGTTCTTTTACAGGTGCTGATAGTGATCATGTTGGACTATTTAGACAAGCAAGTGGCGGAACGATTTTTCTTGATGAAATTGGCGAGCTGCCAATTCAAGTTCAAGCCAAAATTTTACGCGCACTGCAAGAAAAGTCTGTCAGGCCAGTTGGAGGCGATAAAGATATTCCTGTTGATGTAAGAATAGTCGCTGCAACAAATAAAAATCTCAGATTAGAAGTTGAAAAAGGTGAATTTAGAGAAGATTTATTTTATAGACTAAATGTAATTGGAATAAAACTACCAAGACTTGCAGATAGAAAAGAAGACATCCCGCTTTTAGTAAATTCAATTCTTACTAAACTTGTAAAAGGTGATGGCTTATTACCAGTCGTTACCCCAACTACAATGAAACTACTTCTTGAATATAATTATCCAGGTAATGTACGCGAACTTGAAAATATACTGGAAAGAGCGCTTGTTTTTGGTAGAGACGCAATATTACCAGAGCATCTTCCAGATTCCGTAATGAAAAATAACAAGCAAGAAGTATATACCGAGCCAACTCAGATATTAATTGATGAGCAAATTGAATTCCCGCTAAGCTTGGATCAAGTCTTAGCTAAGGTTGAAAGAAAATATCTTGAAGCTGCATTGATCAAAACAAAGGGTGCCAAGAAAAGAGCTGCAAATTTGCTTGGAATAAACTTCAGATCTTTTAGATACAGATTACAAAAATATGAAATTGGTGATGAGTAAGCTCTAAAAATTCTTTTTTTAATTAACTTTCCTAAGTATTATTGCTTGATAATAGTAATTTATTAACTGCCTGTTTTTACTAAGTAAATCGTCTTTCTTTAAATGAATCTTCAGCTAAATTAGTACATCTAATTGAAGCGTAGGGTGACAATTATTGTCACAAGTGCCGAAATTGGTCCCTACATTCGACTGTTGAAGCTTTGATGATCTTTATTAAGTATTTAATATTACATCAAGTTTTAAAAAGTTCTTAACTTTTTTGTTTTGGCATTCGAATTGCTCTACTTGAAGTTAGGTAAAATCGCATACTGTCCTATTTTGTTTGATTTTGTAAGGATGAAAGAAAATAGGGCGGAAGGCGGTTGGACAATATTAGTAGTAGTTTCTAGGCGATTTTGCCTAGGTTTTTAACCCATTTAATTAT
>JAGRAS010000150.1 GCA_020434465.1 Bdellovibrionales bacterium
GGATTCCTCCAATTCTTGCATGAAAAACTATCTAATAGAAAAACCTTGGTCAGGTGTTTCCGGCAGTTTTAACTTTGATCAATCAGGTAAGATAAAAAGAAACTTTATTTTTAAACAAGTAAAAGACGGAAAATACCAGGAATTGGCTAAAAATTAGCTTAGTTATTTTTTAGGCCTTTTCCATCCTTGTTTAATTTTCATTGGAGCCCGTGTAAAAGCTAAAGAGTTTGCAGGAACGTCTTTACTAATAGTTGAGCCAGCACCAACTGTGGCGCCATCTTCAATTTTAACAGGCGCAACTAATGCAGAGTTGCTACCAATAAAGACTTCTTTACCTAAAATTGTCTTATGCTTATTTGCACCATCATAATTACAAGTAATGGTTCCTGCTCCAATATTTGTATTTTCTCCAACCTCTGCATCACCAACGTAACTAAGATGAGGGGCTTTAGCGCCGTCTTTTAAAATAGTTTTTTTAGTTTCTACAAAGTTACCAATTCTTACGCCCACCCCCGTTTCAGTGTCGGGCCTTAAATTAGCAAATGGGCCAACGCTAGTTTCTGTGCCAATTTTTACTTTTTCTGTACGCACACAAAATTTAATATGAGCATTGTTAGCAATTTCAGAGTCTTCAATAAAAGCAGTACCGTCGATTATTACTTCTGATCCGATTTTACTATTACCCTTAATAATTACATTAGGCCCAATACGGGTGCCTTTTCCAATTTCTACATTTTCATCGATGTGCGCAGAATCAGGATCGCTAAAGTAAACTCCGTTTTCTATTAGTTGATTTATCTTGTTTCTTTTCAATGTTTTCTCCACTTGTGATAGTTGAATTCTGGTATTTACCCCAATAAGTTCATCTTCATTTGGTAGCATTAAAGCAGCTACATTTTGACCTTCTTTAAATGCTTTTTCTATTATATCAGGTAAGTAAAATTCGCCCTGAGCATTATCATTTTTTATTTCTTCCAAAGCAGGCTTTAAAAAATCAGAGTCAATCGCATACATCCCAGAATTAACTTCTGTAATTTTTAACTGTTCAGGAGAGCAATCTTTAAACTCAACAATTTTTTCAACTAAACCAGTTTCTTCATTACGTATAATTCTACCGTAAGCACTTTCAGGGCTCGCTACAAATGAAAGAATGCTTGCAGTTGCATTTTCAGATTTATGAATTTCTAATAATCTTTTCAATGTAGAACTAGTTAATAGAGGAGTGTCGCCTGGCAGAATAACAACCGTACCATTAAAATCTTTTAGTTCAGGCAAAGCACATTTAGCAGCGTGACCTGTTCCCAATTGTTTTTCTTGAAATGCAAAACCTAAAGACTCTTTTTTATAAAAACCTTTAGAGGAACCTTCTAAAATATTAGCTTCTACTTCTTGCTTTTGATGGCCAGTTACCACAATAACACGCTCTGGGCTTAGTTCCGCTACACTAGTAAGTAGTCTTTGAATAAGGCTTTTGCCACAAGCCTCATGCAGCACTTTAGCTCGATCGCTAAGCATTCTGGTGCCTTTTCCTGCTGCTAAAACTAAAATTATAATAGATTCCATAGCTTAGCCAAAATTAAATTAACTCCCTAATCTAAAATAAAACCCCAAAAATTGCGATAAAATAAGGAAGTTAGGCTCTAAGCCTAGAGGAGTTAAGTATTATTATCAATCGCTGATAAGTTTTTTTCTTAAAACATAATAAAATCAACAAGAATGCAAGAAGAAGTACCAAAAAATATTTCAGAAACCGAGCTTCATGAGCGAGCAAGAACAGGTGCGAAAATTGATTTAAGAATAGAGCTTCAACGGCTTGAGAGAATGATTGAAGATCTCGCTGTTGATTATGAAAAGTTTTTTATGCAAATTTTACCATTTGCTCCTGAAAAGCCACGCAAAGCAGTTGAGCTTTTAATTCGCCAACTATTAAAAGCACCTTTTCATAATTCTGCGACAAAATATAAACTTACAAGTTTAAGAAGTCGCTACCAAATGTTTAGAACAAAATGGGAGAGAATTGAGCGTCAAAGAGAAGAAGGCATTTATATAAAAGATGTTTTTAAGGCTGATATTCGGGAGAGAAATAGATTTGAAGATGAGAAATCTCAAACTACAGAAGGCAAAACATCAAAAAGCATGCAAGCCTTGTTTAATAGCTATAAAACAGCACTCGAAAAATCTACTGGCAAAGCAGCGAATTTAAATTATGAAAAGTTTAAAAAGCAATTACTTGACCGAGCAAAAGCTTTTCGCAAGACAAACGGCGATAAAAAAATGAAGTTTACGATAAAAGAAAAAAATGGCCGCGTAACAGTTGCTATTAAAGCAGGATAAAAAACTTATCCAAATCGCTGTCTAAATTTTTCTACTATTTCTAGGCTATCACTTAATTCAGCAGCAGCAAGACTTCGATCAAATCTAGAGTCATGATCGATTTCTGTTACCTCACACTCTGCTTCTGGATCACGCCATGCGGGTGAGTCAGCTGTGCTTGTAGGATCGCTAACATCGTCTGTAAGACCCGCAAAGTCTCTCATTTTTTTATAACTTATATCCATTCACACCTCCACTGCTTTTACCTAATATTACAACGCTAGCATTTCTTAATAATTAGCGTGAGCCGTTTTTTTTTCTTGTAATTTAAGTAGTTTATAAGAAATAAAATTTAATCAGCTCTTAAAAGGCCTTGATAAGCATTTACATTTGCCCTGATTTTTACTTTTTCGTATTAAAGAGCTGTTGAAAAACAAAAGCATTAATCATAATTCACTTAATTTGAATTAATAAGCGTAAGGATCAGATGAATAAAATAAAAGTTTCAAATCCAGTAGTTGAGCTTGATGGCGATGAAATGACCAGAATAATTTGGCAGATGATTAAGGACAAGCTTATTTTACCTTATTTGGAAATAGATCTTAAATACTATGACCTCTCGATTCAAAGTCGTGATGCAACTCAAGATCAAATTACTGTGGATGCAGCAAATGCTATCAAACAGTATGGAGTTGGAATTAAATGCGCAACAATCACACCTGATGAAGCAAGAGTTGAAGAATTTAAACTAAAAAAAATGTGGAAATCTCCAAATGGAACTATTAGGAATATAATTGGCGGTACAGTTTTTAGAGAGGCAATTATTTGCAAAAACGTTCCGCGACTTGTTCCTGGTTGGAAAAAACCAATAATTATTGGAAGACATGCTTTTGGTGATCAGTATAAAGCTACAGATTTTGTTGTTCCTGGCCCTGGTAAACTAACGCTAACATTTACACCAGATTCTGGTGATAAAATTGAATATGAGGTTTTTAAATTTCCCGGATCCGGCGTAGCTATGGGAATGTATAATTTAGATGATTCAATCGCTAGTTTCGCAAGAAGTTGTTTGAATTACGGAATTCAAAAGAAACAGCCTGTATACTTATCTACAAAAAATACAATTCTTAAAGCTTATGATGGAAGATTTAAAGATATTTTTCAGGAAATTTATGAGCAGGAATTTAAAGCTGAATTTGATAAGCTTGGAATTTGGTATGAGCATAGACTAATTGACGATATGGTTGCCTTTGCAATGAAGACAGAGGGCGGCTTTGTATGGGCATGTAAAAACTATGATGGCGATGTTCAATCTGACACAGTTGCTCAAGGCTTTGGATCGCTAGGGCTTATGACATCAGTGTTAATGACTGAAGATGGCAAAACTATCGAGGCAGAAGCAGCGCATGGAACAGTTACAAGGCATTATAGAAGACATCAAAAAGGAGAAGAAACTTCAACAAATCCTATTGCCTCAATCTTTGCCTGGACTCAAGGCCTAAAATATCGAGGAAAGTTTGATGCAAATGAAGAGCTAGTTCGTTTTTCAGAGACGCTTGAAAAAGTTTGTATCGACACAGTTGAATCAGGCAAAATGACTAAAGACTTAGCGCTATGTGTGCATGGATCTAACGCTGAAAGAGGAACTTATCTGAGTACTGAAGAATTTATGGATGCATTACAAGATGGAATGAGAGCAGCGTGGATTAGCTAAAATGTAGATGTTAACATCTACATCTAAACATATGCAGCAAAAAAGGGAATCTTATCTTTTTCTTGAATGCCATCCCCAAAGCGTATCATGCGGATTTCCATTAAATGCAAAGCTTGGGCTGCTGTCTGATAGAAACTTATAATCTTCATCAGTTAACTTCCAAGCCATAGCGCCAAGATTATCACTAAGCTGTGAAAGCTTAGTCATACCGACAATTGCGACTTTAACACCTGGAGTGTCTAAAACCCAACGAAGCGCCACTTGGGATCTTGTTTTTTCATATTTCTGTGCAATTTTTCCAATAGCAGTTAAACATTTTTGAATTTCATTTTTATATTCATCTTTTGCATAGATAAGTTGCTTTCGATAATCATCAGGCAGATTTTTTTCTGCAAATTCCTCTTTAGTTAAAATGCCCTGAAATATTGGTGAGTAGGCTAGAAGCCCCAGATTTTTACTAACGCAAAGAGGCAAAACGTATTTTTCAGATCTTCTCCACAGTAAGCTATGTGAATTTTGTACGCTAATAATCTCTGATATGTCGGTAACTTCTTCCCACTCTGGTTGCATCCAGTTAGATACGCCAATAGCTCTAATCTTACCTTCGCTTTTCAGTTTTTGCATTTCAGCAATGCTTTCTTCTAAAGGAATATTTGGCGATGGCCAGTGGTATTGATAAAGATCTATATAGTCTGTGTTTAATCTTTTTAATGAAGTTTCTAAACTTTTTCTAATTAGCCTAGGCTCAGCATGATTATGACTAAACTTTGTAGCAATTACAGCCTTTTCTCTTTTGTCTTTTAAAGCTCTGCCGATTAATTGCTCTGCAAGGCCTTTTGAATATGCTTCAGCAGTATCAAAAAAATTTATTCCTGAATCCAAAGCATTTTCAACGCATGCCAAAAAAAGTTTTTCATTTGAGCTAACAAAGCCCTTAACTTGCCAGCTGCCAAGACAAACTCTACTAACTTCCATATCTTCGGTAAGTAGTATTCTTTCAATCATTTTAATTTTTTAAAAAGCGCGGATTTCTCA
>JAGRAS010000151.1 GCA_020434465.1 Bdellovibrionales bacterium
GTGGTGTGAGTTTTTAGGTGTTAGCCCTGGAACTACTGAAGCGGCAACAAAAGTTAAAGCCGCAAGTGAATTAGAAGCTTTAGCATACCGAAAATGGCTAGAAACTAAACCTGGGCAGTCACCAAGAATCTTTAGAAAAAATAAACCTAGCCGCAGTAAGCAAATTGCAAAAAGAAAAACGGCATCTGCTGCTAAAGATGGGACGCAAAGCACACTAACTAACTCCACAATTAGAAAGAAAATAGCAGTTCTCAGAAGAATTTATCGCCTTCTAGAATCTTGCAATCTCTCAGATAACGGAAATCCATTTGCAACTGATAAAATACCACCGCCATCTGCTTTGTCCGGGCAAAAGCGGCCAACGGAAATGATTTCTTTTGAAAAAGTCATGGAACTAATCAGTTTGCCTGATGATTCTACCCCTAAAGGCCTTAGAGATAAGTGTATTTTAGCAGTCCTTTTTGGAGGTGGATTAAGAAGGAGCGAACTTGTAAATTTACGCTTAGCTGACCTTAAAAAAACCCCTAGTGGTACAAGCTTTTTAAGACTTAGGAGTACTAAAGCTAAAACAGACGCTGATCAGGCCTTACCTAATTGGGCTGCAGACTTAATTTGGAAGCTCTATCAATCAAGAAAATCTCAAGATGCAAAAGACGGAGATTTCTTATTTATTAGTTATCGTGGAAAAGGAGGTTTAACACCCACAAGCTACAAATTATCTGATAATGGACTATATAGGCTATTTAAAAATTATTGTTCAATTGCAGGAATCAAAGAATTTGTTAGCCCACACTCTGCTCGGGCAACGGCGATAACTAAATTACTTGCAGATGGTATTTCACATAGAAAAGTTCAAGAATTTTCTAGGCATGCAAGTATTCAAATGGTTGAAAACTATGATAAACGACGCCTAACAGTTGAAGATAGCCCAGCTCAATTATTAGATTATAAAGATTAATTTTTGCTAGGCAGTGTAAGCATTCACTGTTTCTATAATACCAGTTGCAACATCAACAACTGGCAAATAAGAAATTAGAGATTTTGCATCACTTATATCAGCTAATGAATGTCTAACATCTCCAGATCTAAAGTCTAGATATTTTGGTGGTAAAATTTCGACTTTAAAACTGTTTTTAACTGCTTCAGCAAGTATTGAATGAAGTTTATTTAAACTTGTATTATCGCCACAAGCGATGTTTAAGGGATAAAACTTCTTAGGTTCTAATTCTGTAACTGCCGCTAAGATATTTGCTTGGATAACATTATCAATATAACAGAAATCTCTGCTAGTTTCTCCGTCACCGTAAATTTCACATTCCTGCTCATTAATTAATGCCTTAATCCAACGTGGAATAACCGCTGCATATGGCCCAGCAGGATCTTGACGTCTTCCAAAAACATTAAAATATCTTAAGCCAACTATAGACATCTCAAACATTCTAGAGAAATTCGTAGCGTAAAGCTCATTCACAGCTTTTGTTATTGCATATGGTGATAGCGGGCATCCCTCTTCCCCCTCTTTTTTCGGTAATTTATCAGAGTCGCCGTAAACAGAACTAGATGAGGCAAATACTAGCTTTTTTGCTCCCGCTTCTCTACATGCCTGAAGTATTGAAAGTGTCCCGCTTATATTTGCGTAATTAGAAGCTAGTGGATCTTTTAAGGATCTTGGAACAGAACCTAAAGCTGCTTGGTGTAGGATATAGTCAGCTTTTTTTATATTTTCAAAACAAAGCCTATAGTCGTTAATATCACCCTCAAAAAAAGAAAATTCACTTTTGTTTTCTGCACCAGCAAGGCTTTTTAATAAATTTACATTTTCTAATTTACCAGTACTTAAGTTATCTATTCCAATTACACGTTGACTTGTCTTAAGCAGAAATTCAGCTAAATTTGAACCAATAAATCCAGCTACTCCAGTAATTAACCAGGTTTTTGGTGCTCTGATTAATTGCTGAACGTGACTATCCCAACTAGTCATTTAGAGACTCCAGTAAATGATGTCTTTTTCCATATCTTGGACTTTAAAAATCGACTTAACATCAACAAAGACAGATCCTGGGTTTAACATCTCCATAAATCTTTCTATTCCCATATCTTGGTATTCCTGGTGTGCAACAGCTAGAATTAAACAATCAAGTTGATTAAATGAATCTAAGTCCGCAAGTTTAATACCATATTCATGATTTACTTCGTCTTTGCAGGCAGAAGGATCATGCACTAAAGGATCTATACCAAACTCTCTAAGTTCTTTGATAATGTCTGGAACGCGACTATTTCTTGTATCAGTTACATTCTCCTTAAAAGTAACACCTAAGACACCAACTTTAGATCCCTTCACTGGGCGATTAGAGTTAATTAATAGTTTAACACTTTGCCTAGCAACATACTTACCCATCTCATCATTTATTTTCCGTCCTGCTAAAATTACCTGAGGATGATAGCCAAGCTGTTCGGCTTTAGTTGTTAAATAATATGGATCTACTCCTATACAATGACCACCTACTAAGCCTGGATAGAATTTTAAAAAATTCCACTTTGTGCCAGCAGCTTCAATTACATCACTAGTTTTGATTCCAATTAGATTAAAAATGACAGACAGCTCATTCATTAAAGCGATATTTAAATCACGTTGAGTATTTTCAATTACCTTAGCAGCCTCAGCGGTTTTAATATCTGCAGCTAAATAAACTCCAGCTTCTATAATGCTTGAGTATACATCAGATACTAACTTAGCAGTTTCTTTATTCTGTCCAGATACAATTTTAGTGATTCTCTCTAATGTATGATGCTTATCTCCTGGATTAATTCGTTCAGGTGAATAGCCAAGAAAAAAATCAACTCCGCATTTTAAACCAGATATCTCTGAAAGTATTGGCCCGCAAATCTCTTCAGTAACACCTGGATATACAGTAGATTCAAATACTACTACATCATTTTTTTTAAGAGCGGCTCCAACTGTTTTACAAGCAGAAATTACAGGATTTAAATCCGGTCGATTATATACATCAACAGGTGTAGGTACTCCAACTATATAGAAATTACTAAGCTTCAGATCGCTTGCGTCAGCAGTAAAGTGTAAAGTAGAACTTTTAATTTCTGACTCAAGCCCTTCGTCAGTTGGATCAATTCCTTTTTTTAACTTCTCAATTTTTTTTGTATCTATATCGAAACCAACAGTGGCTTCAAATTTTCTTGCAAAAGCAAGTGCTAGTGGGATCCCAACATAGCCCAATCCTATTACAGCGACTCTGACTTCAGACAAACTCATTAAAAACTCCGCTTGAAACAATTTGAGTGTGAGATTACAACCCTTAGAAGAATATTGCCAATCTGCAAATTTGAACCTAATCGGCTAGGTATTAGCTTGGCTAATATATTGTTATTACTGCTTTTTTGTAAAAAATAGTGATGCATCGACGAAATTAGCAAATAACAAGTATAATTAAACAATGCACAATCCATTTGAAGAAATTACACATTATATAAAAATTTTAATTCTGTTTTTTTTCTTAGTAGCATTTATTAAAGTCTGCTTACATTTTTTTGGAATACAAATTCAGATTCCACTTATAGATGGATTTGTAAACATAATTGTTAATTTCATTTTGGTGATTGGCAATACTGCAACAGATGTATTTAGGCAACTTTTAAATCTTATTTAGAGCTCTTTCTGTTTCTTACTACTCTTAGAATTTTTGCAAAAGTCCTTAAATCAGAAACAGCATCATATTCATCAATAATTTCTTTTCCTACAACCTCTTCAAGAATATCCTCTAAAGTTATTATTCCAGCTAAGCCTCCATGTTCATCAACAACAGCGCAAATCTGCTCTTTTTTTTCAAACATTTCCAATAACAAAGTATCAGCGCTCATTAGCTCAGGCACAGTGTGCAAAGGTCTGGATAAATCCTTAAGTTTAATTTCAACACTATCACTTAATAGCTCACGATAAATATCCCGTTGAGTAACATATGCATTTAAATGATCTGGTTCAGAACTGTTAAATAAAGGAATTCGTGAAAAATTCCAGTTTGCGATTTCTTCTTTTAACTCTGAGATCTGAGTTTCTTCATCAAGCCGAAAAACCACGACTCTAGGTGTCAAAATATCTCTTACAAGTAATTTATCTAAACCAATGACATTTGAAATTACAGAACCTTCCAACCTATCCAAACTCCCCTCTTCAGTACCTATTGCTGCCAGGCTGAGCATTTCTTCATGAGAGACTGAGGGCTCTCCTGTTTCCCTTCTAATAAACTTTGAAAGCCATTGAGAAATACATATAAAAGGCTTTAGTAGGAGAATTAAAATACTAAGGGGATACGCAATATAGCCTGCAACTTGCTTACTATAAATAACACCAATTGTTTTCGGTAAAATTTCGCTTAAATATAAAATCGTAAGCGTAAATGCCGCTGAGAAAAACGCTAAGTACTTTGATCCAAAAACAACCCCTGCAGCCCAGCCGGCAATTGAAGCTCCAAACGTATTCGACAAGGTATTTAAAATTAGAATTGCAGCAACAGGCGCTGCCATATCTTCTTTAAATCGCAGTAAGAGCCTACCAGACTTACTACCATTTTCAGCAAGCGACTTTGCATGGGCAATTGGTACAGCATATAATGCAGCTTCCATTAATGAGCAAAACGCTGAAATAAACACCGAGCCTAAAACGGCAATTATGAAAACTGATAGCATTTATGTTTGTAAACTTGTAAAAGTATCACGTGCTGAAAAATAAATTACAAATATAGTATTTTTTATCTTTTTTGCGCCTGATATAATCATTAAAGCATATGAACCAATCGAATAAATTGCAAGCAGCAAAATTAGAGCACCGTTTCTCATTTAGAGTGAGCAAACTGGCTAATATACCTTTATTTATTCACTCTAGTTTCTTTGCTCTTTTAGCAGTTCCATTTCTGCCTTGTTTGGAAGTCAAGCTTTTCAATTTCCCCTTTCTATTTCCTTTGATTATATTTGCTTGTGCCTTTTTTCACGGCCTTGCAAAGTTCCTATACTTTACTAATTTAAAAATAAACTTTTC
>JAGRAS010000152.1 GCA_020434465.1 Bdellovibrionales bacterium
TACCACCCCCGGTTTTTGCAACAACAAGCATATGCCTATTTCTTTCTCCGCGAGGAATTACTAGATTTGAATTTTTGAATGCAAGACCATCGCTTCCTCTTAAATCAGAAACTGCCAAGCTAGTGTCCGAATTTTCACCGGATGGTTTTGTCCACTTAGCGATCATTTCAGTTGTTGCAAGATCGCCTGACCCGAGTTCGTTTGTAGAAGATCTTTGAGGTCTCGTTTTTCTAGTTACCAAAGTTGTCGGTGAGATTTCTCCAAAGATTTGACCAGTCTTTTTGTATGATTTTAAGCTTACAAATACTAAAAAGCATAAATAAGAAAAAATAAAAACAAAGACAGTCTCTTCAACTATAAATCTGTATTGATATTTACTTATAAAGAACTCAAAGAACGGTTCTAATATTGGGATTGGACTTGTATTTTTTTTAGTTTTAAGTAGAGAAACAAAGTTTTCAATTGCTCGTAAGACTTTATGTTGGGCTATTAGGTGATATCCAAGCAATAATGCAAAACCAGCAGAAAACAATCCAGGGATAACAGTCTTTTTTCTATTGATTACTTGGATAAGAAATAATGCAATACATGGAATCCCAAACGCAAAGACGCCAAAAAGCGCTGGTTTATTGAAAAACCAGTAAGCCGATTGCAAAATTAATAATTCTAATGACCTAAACATTTTAAAGTTCTAAAGATAAACTTTTTTCTTCCACCACTAATCGGAATTTTAACATACTTTGATCCAGCTTTTGTGGCAGTTTGAATAATAATAGTCTCAAAAAAAGATAGTAAAATCAATAGGGTAGGACGCGAGATTAATATTAATGTTTTATTTGAGTAAAAAAGTGAAGGAAAGTCATATTGATGTCGGGGCTTATATAGCAATTGCTTGCTGAAAGGTTTTGGGAACTTCTGTTCCAAGAACTTTTTCTATTTCGCTTTTTAACACTGCCGGGCTCACTGGTTTTCTGAGTAAAGAAACTGCACCTGCCTCTAGTAAGGGTTGAGTGTGTTCATTTGGTGCTCCGCTAAATCCAATCACTTTAAGGTCTGGCTCAATTTTCCTAATTCGCCGCAAAACTGCGGCTCCATTCATTCCAGGCATTACTGCATCTAGTAAGACTAACTTTAATGTTCTACCATGTTGCCTAACCACAGATAATGCGGATCTAAATCCATCTGATGTTGCAGCTCTAAAGCCCATATCTCTTATCATTGCTTCAAGAGTTTGTAGTACTAATCGATCGTCATCAATGATTAATACTTCAGGTGCGTCAGTGGTGCCAATTTTAATTGAACTTTCCTCATCAATTGCAGGAATTCCACCGTCAGTGAGTGGGAGATACATATACACAGTTGTACCCTCTAGTTTATTGCTTTTAATTCTAATTCCACCATTAAAGTTTTTAAGAATTGTTAATGCTTTTGATAGCCCCAAACCAGGGTCTTTAATTCCAACTCCAGTGTGTAAATCTTTTGTTTTAGTTGTAAAAAATGGATCGAAGCATTTTTGAATTGTATGTTCATCCATTCCTTTACCCGTGTCTGAAATAGCAACGCAAATGTAATTGCCCTCTGTTAACTCTGGAACTCGATTTGCTTTCAAATGTTTTTCGTATGTTACGATCGATATGTTCCCTCCATCAATTACAGATTCCTTGGCATTTTTTAAGATTTCAACTAAGGCTTCTACTAATGTATCTTGATTAGCTAAAACAGGTTGTATAGTTCCAAAGTTAACAGAGACTTTTATGTCTGAAGCAAATAAACCATCAACTTTATTAACCGCTGCCATTGTACTTATGTTTAAATCAACTGGGACATGAACATTCTTACTGCTATCGTCAAAAACAAATAATTGCCTGCTTAACTCTGAGGTTCGACTGACAATTTCCTGGATTGAGTCTGCTGCATTGCGTACAAGTTTTGGATTATTTGCCTGACTAGAAATTATTGCAGCTTGGCCAATTATACTTTGTAATGAATTATTAAAGTGATGAGCTACCCCGGCAGCGAGAAGTCTTAGACCTTCATTTTTCTGAAGTTGTGCAAGCTGGGTCTCCATTTTAACGATTTCAGTAATATCTGTAACTAAAAGTAGCAAGCCTTTAACTGCCTCTTGTTCAATTAATGGTTCCATTTCTAACCTAAAAACTTTTCCATCAGTTTCAATTCTTTGCTGAATATGATCTTGTGTTCTTTCAAATAAGCTTTTGAAAATATTTTCAAATTGCTCACGTTTATTTTTATCTTTAAAGCAATCTAAGACAGGTTTACCAACAGAAAAATCTTTATCAATAAAATCTGAATCTCCAAAATTAAACGATTGGTCTTGCTTGTTACGATTAATTCTCAAAAGTCTAAGATCGCTATCGATCGTGATGACCATACGTGGTATTGCAGCAAGAACTGTTGCAGTAGAGTCAGGCCCTGCAAGCTGTATTATGGATCCAGTAAATTCGTCTGTAAGATCAATAATTATTCCCTCAATTAATGCTGCTTCATCTTCACCATTGCAATAAGCCCTGCAGTGTAGCCAGCGAGTTTCATTAGTATCGGGCCTTATCCAACGATAACTTGCGCTATAGTCTTGTTTGCCAAGTAAGGTTTTCTCCAAGTCATTCATTATTATAAAGCGATCGTCAGGGTGAACATGTCTTAAAAATAAGTTTCCATCTCTGGAGATGGCGGAATCTTTAACTCCTAGAATGCTTGCAGCATTGTCAGTCCAAGATACCAATGCTTTTAGTTTTGGTGAGTACGAAAAAATGAAGAGTCCAGATTTTCTGGTTAGAGAGTGAACCAAGCCCTTGCCGTTTATAAACTCGACAGTTTTAGAGCCAGGTTTTTTACTGCTCTTTTTCAGTTTAAAGACCTTTGAAATAAGTAAATTCAGCTACAGATTATAATGTAATACTTGTCAAATATCCTAGCATTATTTGAGTTTTTTAGAGCTTATTTGGGTTTAGCTCCTTTACGATCCTTCCTGCAATGTAGTAAATCTGTGAAAGTATTAGTTAAAGTAAAAGCCTAGTTTGATGTAAGAGATGACATGATAAATGTTAGTAAATCCCAAGCTAGACTTTTGTTGTGTACTCTACTTTTTTAGAGAGCAAAGGTTTGAAGAAATTAATGAAAATTGCCCTATTAGGAACTAGGGGTATTCCAGCAGCTTACGGAGGATTTGAAACTTTTGTAGAGGAATTAGGTAAGCGTCTTCATTTAAGAGGGCACAAAGCATCTGTTTATTGTAGGAAAGGTTTTTTTGAGCCGACTCCAAAAAATACGGAATATTTGGGAGTTAAGCTTGTATATCTACCTACAATTAAGCATAAGTATTTTGATACAGTCTTTCACTCTTTATTAAGCTTTTTGCATATTCTTTTTTGTAGTTACGACATTGTGTTGCTTTGTAATGCGGCTAATAGCCCTTTTGCGTGGCTTGCAAATTTAAAGCGAGTGCCAATTGTAATTAATGTTGATGGCGTAGAGAGAAAACGAGCTAAGTGGAATTTTTTAGGAAAACTCTGGTATCTTTTAGGTGAAAAATGCTCAGTTCTTTTTGCAGATAAAATTGTTGGTGATGCAAAAGTTATAGTTGATTATTATCAAGAAAATTATCAAGTTCAAGCTGAAATGATTGCTTATGGTGCTGAAGTTGAAATTCTTCCGCCGGGTGAAACTTTAAAAAGTTTTAATTTAAAAGCTGATTCATATATTCTTTATGTTAGCAGGTTAGAACCAGAGAATAATGCCTTAGGTGTAATAAAAGCTTACAATAAAGTAGATACTAATATTCCTTTGGTAATTGTTGGCGATGCTCCATATGCTGATGAATATAAGCAGCAATTACATAAAATAGCAGATAAAAATGTAATTTTTACAGGCTTTCAGTTTGGGCAGGCGTATAAGGAATTAAGAAGTAATTGTCTTTTTTATATTCAAGCTACTGAAGTAGGGGGGACCCATCCTGCTCTAGTTGAAGCTATGGCTTATGGAAATCCAATAATTGCAAATCAAGTTCCAGAGCATGAAGAAGTCTTGGAAGATTCAGGGATTTATTATTATAAAAATGACTTTGAGCATTTAGCTTTAAAAATTCAAGAGTTATTAGTAGATTTTGATAAGCGAAAAGAGTTGTCGGCTAAAGCTGCAAATTTGGCGAATCAGAAGTTCAGTTGGGATTTTATTACAGATCGCTACGAAAATTTGTTTTTTAATTTATGCAAAAAATAATAATTTCTTTTTTGGTTTTTCTTGTTTTGTCTATTTGGATTTTTGTAGAAAATCAAAACTTGCCAAATAATAGTGTTGATCTTTTACAGTATTGGTCGGCATCAAAAGTTTTGCTGCATGCTGAAAATCCTTATAATCCTCAACAACTAGAGTTTTATCAAATTCAAACTCAAAATTTTCATTCTCTAATACGAATGTGGAATCCTCCGAATATATTCTTTTTTATTGTTTGGCTGAAGTTTTTTGATTTTGAATTTGCCAAAGCAGTCTGGTTTTTTGTTTCGGCTAGTATGATTTTTTGCAGTTTTATTCTTTCTTTCCTTTTAGCTAAGGGTAGGGTTAAAGATTCAAAGAATGATTTCTTTTATTTTTTAATTGCTTGTGTTTGTTTTTACCCAAGTTACCTATGTTTATACTATGGCCAAATTTCTTCCTTGCTAGCTTTATCTATAAGTGCTTTTTTATTTCTTATAGATAAAAAGCAGCACTTCTTTGCTGGTCTTTTTTTAGCAATTAGTTTAATCAAACCTCATCTGCTAGCTCCATTATACTTATGGTTGATTTTTTCAATTTCTAATAGTGAAAGTAGAACTATTTTGAGAGGTTTCTTAGTAGGAGCAACTATTAGTTTTTTACTTCCATTGTTTTTTAATTTGCATATTTATCACTTTTATTTTGAAAGTTTAAAAGAACCGCCTATTTATTTTAAGACGCCAACTCTAGGTAGCCTTTTGCAAGGTATTACTGGAATTCATAAGCAATTTGTTCGCGTATTACCTTCTTTTATT
>JAGRAS010000153.1 GCA_020434465.1 Bdellovibrionales bacterium
AGCACACGTCTGATCCTAGTATATACTCAACGAAGTATATACTAGGATCTGTATATACTTCGTTGAGTATATACTAGGATCTGTATAAAAGTTTTACTAAGAATTTAACTAATGCTAGCCTTATTAAAAAAAGTCCAAAAAATAGGTAGTTAGTATGGAATTTGGAGATAATAAGAAAGGGGGTTTTGACCCAGGGGATAGTCCAAGAGAAGAGATAGTAATTCCTGATATATTAGATGCTAAAGATTGTATTCCAATTAGTACTACCATTCTTGAAAAATATCTGATGCAAGTTGCCCATGCAGGTGGGCAGGATCTTGGTTTAGCTGATAAAGATTGGGAAAACACAGAAATATTAACAAGAGCGAAAGCAAGACTTTTAAAATGTTTAGGTTTTGATATTAATGAATTTGATTTTATTAATAGTCTCACTTACCAAGATAAGTTTAAGCAAAATGATATCACAGTTGAGATAAATGGATATGCATTTTATCCTAGTAATGACAGCTCTCCTGAGAGATTATCTTTTTTTGTTTATGCTAAAAAAGGAAAGTCTGGATTACTGCCTTACAATAATCCTGTAAAAGGCGCTTTTTTTGAAGAATTCTCAGGGCCGATTGGCTTTAAAGTAGTTTGCTCAGCAGTTGAAATAGAAAGTGAAGGTGTATCTATTCAGATTGAACCAATTTGTATCAACCAAACTTTTCTTGAGCTAGTTAATCACGCAAAAGATTCAATTGATAAAATTGAAACTTATCGACGGTTCATTTTAGATAATGAAGTTAATTTTAGTTGGTTATATAATCAAATTTCTTTCCATCTAGACACACATCTTAGGGAAGCTCTTGTTCACAAAACAGTTAATGGTAGTGACGTTTGTCACGAAATTTTTTTAAGAGAGTTTTTGCCGCTTAGTGCAAAAGATTTGGAAAAAAAGCAAAAAGACGAAGTTGTAGTAAAAGTACAATTTGATGAATTAGGTGATGAAGATCAGATTCTTAGAGTAAGAAATGCTGTATTTGGAATACCAGTTTATTGCAATATTGATTTTTGGACTCCTGAGCTTGGCAAGCCCAGGCTAATTAGTGAAATAATTTTTTAAAAAAGCTAAAACATCTTTGGATCATATGAACACAATAAAAACAGAGAGAAACGAGCAAAGTCAAAGTTGGGTAAAAGAACTTTCGAAAAAAATAGCTGAAGAAACTTTTTGTTTTTTATTAAAAGTAGCTTATTTTTTAGAAAATAGTCCGAGGAATAAAGCAGAAAGTAAGCAACAAAAGAAATATGCTAAATTAGCAAAAAGTTTTGCTGCGCTCGCAAACCGAATTGAGTCTGATATTGAACGAGATTGCATAGATAGCTTTGAAGTATCAATAGCACAAAATGAGCTGTCACCGCTTATTCAAACTTACCGCCAAGCAAGCGATGCGCTAAGCTCTGCTGCAATAACTGGCCAAATTCCACCTGAGTCAGAGGAAGTCATTAAAAAAGCAGTTGAATTGTTTAAAAGCAGGTTATAAGAATTGCAAGTAATCAAATAGTCACAGTTTTGTCATCTAAACCTGATCTACAGATTGACTTTAAACTGACCTCTGTTAAAAATCCTAACACATAAAAATTTATTTCTAAGGATCTATTATGAAGTCTAGGTATTTTACTCTTTCACTCTTTACTTTATTTTTTCTAAGTTCAGCGCTAATAGCTGAAGAGCAAACTGAAAGTGAAAATAAAAGTGAGACAGCAAAAAAAATAGAAGTGGTTGTAACAGCAAGTAGAGGACAAGAGCAAAATTTGCTTGAAGTGCCACAGACAATAGACTCTGTTACTAGCGAAGAAATAAGTGATTTTGTTTATGCAGATGTTGATGATGCGCTTCGAAAATTACCAGGGCTAGGACTTGCACCATCAGAGGGTAACCCTAACTACTGGCAAGAAGGATTTACAATTCGTGGATTAGGAGCTCAAAGAGTCTTAACATTAAGTGACGGAGTTCGCCAAGCTGGGCAAGGCATTGGCTATGGCGGTGGAAACTTAAGCTTATACGATCCGTTTTCTATTGAAAAAATTGAAGTTTTAAGAGGTCCTGCTTCTGTACTTTATGGAACTGATGCATTTGGCGGAGTAATTAATATTACTACAAGAAATCCAATTCGAAGAACGGAATCAGGTGCAAATGGAGGGCTAAGATACAGCTTTGATGGTTCAAGAGATATGCATAGAACTGGAGCATATCTAGATTTTGGAGATGAAGATTTTGGTGCAGTTATTGGCGGAAGCTTTACAGATGCTTCTGAGCCTAACTTGCCTGATGATATAGACCCTCAAAGTGGCTCATTTGAAAACCTTGGAATTTGGGGAAAAGCTGATTTTTATATCGATAACGATAGCAAAATTCGAGTAATTGCAAATACAGATAGAAATAAAGATGTTAATGTAATTGACTCTACAATTACACTTCCAATTGCAACATTCCCACCACCAGGATCTTCTGCTGATATCACATCGCCATTATTTTTTCAGTTTCCTGAATATTCAAGAACAATGGCCGGCGTTGAGTATATCACAGAAAACCTTAGTGATAGTTGGAAGTCATTTCAGACTGGATTTTATTACCAACGTTTAAATCGTGAGTTTCATCGCGAAACCGCTTTTTACTCGAATGGTTCTCCAGGATTTGCTGGGCCACCACTTTTCTTTGATCCTACTGCAAGTGTGGATCAAGCAGTTGTTGATACAGACGATGTAGTTGAAACATACGAGTGGCAAACTCAAACACGCCATCAACTTGACAATCATGAGTTAACATTTGGTTTAGATGTTGGCCTTGATGAATCTGATCTTCCAGAAGTTGAAACTATTACTATTGCTGGTCTTGCAGGAATTGGAGAAGTTTCTGGAGCCCCATCCGTTTCAACTGCTCGCCTTAGAGCCAAAGCTAGTCAGTTAAGACTTGGCTTATATGGACAAGATAAGATCACTTCAGGGGACTTTGAAGTTACTCCAGGTGTTAGGGCTGATTTTTTTACAGTCGAGGATGATGTTTCAAACTTTGATGAAGATGAGTTTGGACTTAGTGGTTCATTAGGATTACTTTATCACCTAAATCAAGAAAATTCTTTATATGGAAGCCTTGGTACTGGATTTAGAGTCCCTGATCTTGGTGAGCGTTTCCAAACTGGGATTGTTAATCTTGGAGTTCCTTCTCAAATTATTGGCAAAGAAGATTTGGATCCAGAAAGATCTTACAATGCTGAAATTGGTGTTAAGGGAGAAAGATCTGATTTCCGCTACCATTTTGCAACATTTATTAATCAGGTACAGGATTATATTGGTTTGCGTCCACTTGGAACTGTAGCTGGGTTTGCTACAGATCAATACGACAACCTTGGAGATGTTACTCTTTATGGTGGTGAAGCTGGGATTGAGTACGATCTAACAGCTAAAACTAATATTTTTCTTAATGCTGCACGTACTTGGACAGATAGTACTGATAAAGTAGATGTTCTTGACTGGGTATTTAACTATGGTGTCTTACATACTGAACCAGTGAACAGTAATATGATACAGAGCATTGGAGCAGGTTTTTATGGAAGAACCGTGTTAGAGTCAGAAGACTTAACTCCTTCTGCGGGCAGAGATACTTTTGATGCTCCTAGCTTTACAGTTGTAGATCTTTTATTAAACCTTAAGCTTCAGGAAACTAAGCTTGGAGATGTAAAGCTCATTGCCGGGGTTAAGAATCTCTTTGATAAGAAATATCAAGAGCCTTTTTTCCCAATGTATCAACCTGAAAGAGCAGGCTATGCAGGAGTTGAAATAACTTTCTAAATAATGGAAGCACCAAGTTTTAGCACCTTTTCGGCCGTTTCAGAAATATTTGTTACCATCGCTGTTTTATATGTGGTGTTAACAAATTTTCGCGGCAAAGGTTTCCCTAAAAAGATTGCGCTAGCCGTAATAATCTTTGAATTTGGTGTAAATATGGCATACATGATGTCACGAATGGGTGATCATGCGGATGTGAGTACCATGAGTAAAGGGATGATTGCCTTTGCTGCTATTCATGGCTCACTTTCACTCTTAGTGTTTATAGGATTTGTTGTGTATGCCTTTATCGCATATGCGGATTTCAAAAAAGGTCGTTTTTTCTTTAAAGATCATCCTAAGCAAACTTATGTATTCATATTTTTTTGGATGCTTAGTGTATTATCTGGCGAGCTTTTATATCTAATTAATTATGTGATTTAAGACTTAATTTTTTTCTTAAAGCAACCCGCCAAACTAGAACCAAATGTGAACAAATAAAAATCAAAAAAGCGCTTGAGCTAAAAACGTGCATTAAATTAATAAGCTTTGCGAGTTTAAAATCACTAGTAAAACCTGGTATAATAAATACACCACTAAGAATAACAATTAGCATAGAAATAAAAGTGCATAGCCCAATCTTAAAATGCAGAGTTTGACCTAAGTTTTTGACCAGTAAGTAATGCCTTAGCTGATAAATTAAATATGGCAGCAGAGCAATTAAGCTGAGTGCCCAGTGAGAAAAAACAAGTGAATGATGGGAGCTTACAAAAGGTTTAAAAAAGTAAAGAACAAAACCACTCAGAGTATTCACAATAAACAGTAAAAGCACTGATAGCAAAAGAGGTGAACGCCACTTGCTCCAACGCTTCTCAGTTCTAAATTCCTTAAGAAAATTTGGCATTACCTTAATTGAAATCTAACAACAACTTGTTCTTTTGACTCAATGGGAATACCACTAAATGTTGCAGGTGAAAAGCGCCACTTGCTTAGCACGGTATCAAGCGCAGATGAATCACAGTCATTACGCCCTGATGAGCGGATTATATTACCAGTTTTGACAAAACCATCTTTGCCAATAGTAATTGCCAGCTCTACCTCACCTTCAAAACCTAATTTTCTTGCACGAAAAGGGTAGGGAGGTTTAGGAGCCTGAACTATTCGAACTTGAGTTTTATGATGTTCGCCTAGGCCTCTAGATTGTTGAA
>JAGRAS010000154.1 GCA_020434465.1 Bdellovibrionales bacterium
GCTATACTCTTATATCCAAAGATGAAAATTGCACGTGTTGCAATTTTAGAGTTAAAATCAGCCTCCTCGATAAATTATGATGATAAAGGTAAATACAGGGAGCAAAAATTGGTTGGGAAGCCAATTTTTAAAAATGAAATTATGGAAGAATAATTCGAATGAAAACTCCAAAATTAGATACTAATCGCAAGGCTTTAGAAGTAAATCTTAATGATTCAATCTACGGGACATTTGCAGAAATAGGAGCTGGGCAAGAAGTAGCTCGTCGTTTTTTCCGTGTTGGGGGAGCTGCTGGAACAATTGCAAAAACAATGTCTGCCTATGACATGAAATTTAGTGATGAAATTTATGGTAAATCTAGCCGTTATGTTTCCCAAGAACGACTTATTTCAATGTGCGATCATGAATATAGCTTATTAATTGAAAGATTAGGTGACGATCGAGGAAAAGAGGTAACATTCTTTGCATTTGCCGATACTGTGTCTGCACGAAACTTTCAAGGAACAAACGAATGCCATGGATGGTTGGGAATTAGATTTCAAACAGAGCCCCTGGGGCCAGCGCATGATGTCTTAGTACATGTAAATTTAACTGATGCTGAAAACGTTGCTCAACAAGAAGCCTTAGGTATTTTTGGTGTAAATCTTGTTTATGCAACTTTTTTTAAGCGACACGATCTAGATGACTTTATTAAGAGTTTGCATGATTCTTTAAGTATCGAACGCATTGAAGTGGATATGATAGAGTTTCGTGGCCCAGCATTTGCTGATGTCGACAATAGATTGTTAAGCTTTAAACTTGTTCACTATGGCCTAACTAATGCTGTGTTGTTTCATCCTAAAGATGGGACTGTCTTGCCATCAACGACTTTGAGAAAAACCCCTATTTTAATCGAGCGGGGTTCTTTTAGACCGATAAACAGAGCTCACTTAGATATGCTTTACGGTGCTGAAAAACAATTTAAGATAGAAACTTCTGGCTCTAGTAAAGAGCCCATGTCGATTTTAGAAATTACAGTAAACAACTTGCTCGAACGAGAGGAAATTTCTGACGAAAGATTATTGCGAAGAGTTGATACTTTACTTGCAGTTGGGACCCCGGTTTTAGTAACAAATTATTCTGAGTACTTTCATTTAACGACTTATCTAAGGCGTTACACGCAAGAACCTGTTGGCTTTGTAGTAGGTGTAAACAGTTTGTTGCAGATTTTTGATGAAAAGTATTACGAGGAATTAGAAGGTGGAATTTTAGAGGCATTTGGAAAACTTTTTGGACATACTGTAAAACTTTATGTTTATCCTATGACTTTAGGAAATTATAAGCGCTTCCTTGAATCAAATGATATCAGTCTAAGTGAAGTAGAATTAACAAATGAACCATTGGTTTCAGCAGAAAATATCGGTATGCAAGTAGATATTCGCTATCTTTACTCTCACCTTTTTTGCCGTGGATTTATTGAGCCAATCGTTAGCTTTGACAAAAATTGTGTTGAGCTAGATACGTCGAACTTATTAAAGAAAATAAGATCTGGGGATCCTTCTTGGGAGAATATTGTTCCTAAAGAAACTGTTGAAGTTATAAAAAATCGAAAGCTTTTTGGTTACCAAGCATAGGTTTTGTTTTAAGATAAGAAGTAAGCCCTTATTGCACTGTTGATTATTATCAATTATTACTCTGCCAATTCTTACTCTGTCCACTTAGAAAGTGTAGGCCTAATGATTATTTGATTTTCTGAACTGCTAGCTCTAAGCCTGTATCCGCGGTCTATGCCAATTCTTAAGCTAAGTTTAGAGTTTTCAATTATTGGTGTTACTACTGTTATTCCTCTTAGGTATTGTGGAGGGAAATACGGCAACTCAGTACGTAAGATTGATTTGCTGGTATTAGAGAAGATCAGCTTGTATTCTTTTTGATCAGTTCTAATGAGCGTAAAGGAGTCCCTGTCTGTTAAAGTGATTTGTAAAGCTCCAAGCTCGGTATCCGCTTTTGGTTCAATGAATGTGATATCTGTCATTGAAGCTCCTGGAACGTCGTCTTGAATTGGTTCAGGCGAGCCTATTGCTGGCCTTTGTAACTCAGGATCATTTTGTATAGAAGTTTGTATATTTGTATTAGCTAATCCACTTAATGCCCCAGAACTATTCGGCAGCGTTTCTTGAGTTGAAGTTTGATTATCAATAAAAATTTTAGGTTTAGTAGTTACGATGGAGTTTTGTCTTTTGGTAGTAAGTATAAATGTATTTGTGTTACCTGAACTTGTATAGCTTGGAACTTCTGTGGAACTGAGCTCTAAAACTATTCTTAGACTTCCAGGATGACTACCAAGACGCAGTTCTTTAAACTGAGGATCTCCACTTAGTTTAAAAGATTTATTAATTTTAGGAAAATTTCCTTCGAGGTCAGCTACAATTCTTGCTGGCGAACTCAGCTTAAAAACTGAACTTTGAGTATAACTAGGTCCTGATAACCTTAACTCTAATTCAGAATCACTTTGCTCTACCTTTATATTAACCCCCTTAGAATTTTGGTTAACTAAAGTTTGAGCAAGTAGATTATCGACCAGGATAAATATAATCCCACAGATAGCAAGTGAGTGAGAAGTAGTGGATAAGATTTGTTTAAATTTGATCATAAAATGAAAGCTTGTTTTGAGAATTTTCTATTAGGCTGTTTTTTTTGTCAAAAGGAATTCTTATTTTTTTAGCAACAAACCCAATCTTTTAGCGATTTATATAATAAGAATGGATGGACAATGCTAGCAAAAATTAAAACATGCGCTGTTATTGGAATTGAGGCTTGTTCAGTGCAGGTTGAGGTTGAAGTTCGTTCAACTCATAAATCAAATTTTACAATAGTAGGTCTTGTCGATACTGCTGTAAAAGAATCAAAAGAAAGGGTTCTAGCAGCACTTAAATACTCTGGATTTAGAATTCCTGAAAGTATTTTAGTTAACTTGGCTCCTGCTGAGTTAAAGAAGGAAGGTTCTGGCTTTGATTTGGCAATTGCTGTGGGGATTTTAGCAGCTTCAAGACAGATTGATCCTAAAAATCTCAGTAAGATTTATATTCATGGCGAATTAGCGTTAGACGGATCTGTTAAAGCAGTAAAGGGAGCAGCAGCTTTAGCTATTGAGGCTAGAGCAAATAATGCAGAATACTTAATTATTCCTGAAGCCAATGCCGCAGAGGCTAGTCTAATTGATGGAATAAAAGTTATTCCTTTAAGAAATATTTTTCAGATAAAAGATTTTTTGAAAGGGGAATTTTCTTTTTTAAAAATCCAACCTTCAAAGCCAAATGAGAAATATAGCAGCAAGTGTTTTTCCCAAGTGCAGGGACAAGAGCTCGTTAAAAGGGCTATGAAGATTGCAGCGGTTGGGAATCATAATATTTTAATGATTGGCCCACCAGGCTGCGGAAAAAGTATGTTAGCAGAAAGATTTCCAGGAATTCTTCCCCCTCTTGGTTTAAAGGAAAAATTAGAAACTGTTAAAATTTATAGCGCCGCAGGTTTAGATATAAGACAAATCATTTCTGGGGAAAGACCATACAGAACTCCTCATCATGTAGTATCTGATGTCGGTCTAATTGGCGGTGGAACATATCCTAAACCAGGGGAAATTAGCTTGGCACATAATGGAGTTTTGTTTCTTGATGAATTTCCAGAGTATAGAAGGGGAGCCTT
This sequence comes from Bdellovibrionales bacterium, assembly GCA_020434465.1. Next base: position 3,685 of record JAGRAS010000154.1, read on the forward strand.
AGAAGCAATGCGAGCTCCTCTTGAGAATGGGGTTGTGCAAATAAGCCGGGCTAAAGCATCTTTGTTATTTCCAGCTAAGTTTCAATTGCTTGCAGCTATGAATCCCTGTCCAAGAGGTGGGCCCTGCGATCCAAATAAGAATTGTAAATGTTTGCCTCAGGAAGTTAGAAAGTATCTGGGAAAATTATCAGAGCCAATCTTGGATAGGATTGATATGCATATCGAACTTAATCCTATTCCGCTATCATTAATAACTAGTAAGCAATATTCACATAAAACTGAGACAAGTATTGAAATAAGAAAAAAAGTTATCGTTGCTAGAGATAAAGCTATTTCTAGGCAAGGAAAAGTAAATAGTGAATTGCTTGGAGGTGAATTAAATGAAGAAAATGGATTCTCAAAACAAGTTAATTCTTTCCTTGAAAAAGCGTCTAGCAAACGTAATTTAAGCGCGCGGGCTTTTATCCGTTGCCTAAGAGTAGCAAGAACGATTGCCGATCTTGATGATAGTGATCAGGTAACAAATGAGCACGCAATTGAAGCTTTGAGCTATAGATCTTTAGAGAGATTAAATTCTAGGTATTCTTAGATAGAATCACTCCCCTCTTTTTTTAATTTTTTACTGTAAGGAAATCTATCTTCCGATTCTGGCTTCTTCTTGATCTTTTGTTCTAAGCCTCAGTTCGATTGTTTTGGTACTTTCTCTACCAGTAAAATCAACAGATCTTTCTAAAATCACAATTCGGTCTTTAAGTATTTCAACAACTTCACCACCGTTTTGGCCAATTTTTGTACCACGTCTAATTTTAAATCCTTTACCTGCACTATTTTCAACCATAGCAAAAGGTTCATCAAAGCCATCTAGGATAACCGTAAGTTTTAGTTGTCCAATTGCATATAATTCTAGAGGGGTTCTTGCTCTATCATCTTGTTGTGGAGCAAAGTTGAAAGGTCTAAACGGGTCTCTTTTACCCGATGGATCATAAATGAATTCTTCCGGTGCATTTTCAAGTGTAGCAATTAATGCCGCCTGTTCTGCGTTGCTTGTTCCCGTTAATACAGCGCCTGAATCATCAGTTGAATTAGTAGGTTTACTTCCAGAGTGAGCAAGTTGAATTTCTTCTTCGGAACCAACAAAAAAATTTTCACCTTCAACGTTATAAACAAAATCCTTTCCAGAGGTGGGATTAGTAGGCACAACATCAAAGTATTCAGGAACTAACTCTTGTAGTGACTTGGGGTACTTGCCATATTTTCCAC
>JAGRAS010000155.1 GCA_020434465.1 Bdellovibrionales bacterium
TAAGATCACTACCTCATATCTATTTTTAGCAATTTGATTCTTATAATCATCTTTATTATTGACTACATCTGCGATAGTCGAAGAAAATTTATTTTCGACAATATTTTGAATTCTATCTGCGTCAACAGTACTAAGATCTAAAATTAGTACTCTTTCATCTTCGACAGCTGCAAGCTTTTCAACTTGATCTGCATTTGTTTTACTTTCGCCAGTCTCCATTTTTCAGGCTGTCCCCTTGAGTTAATTTAAACAGCACTGCGTAGATAATTTTTTAACCTAATAAGAGCACGCGATCTAATTTGAGAAGCTCTTGACTCAGTAACCCCAAGAATTTCTCCTATCTCTTTTAAGTTCAACTCTTCATAAAAGTACAAGCTAATTACTAAACGCTCCTTTTCAGGTAAACGATCAAGCGCTCGTGCAATTAGGCTTACTTTTTCACCGCTTATTAATTTATTTAATGGATCTTCAGAGGCACTTTGCATCCAATCATCAGATTGAAATCTCTCTTCACCATGACCAAAGCCAAGCTCTTCAAAACTCAACATTACCATTGAGCCAACTTCACTTAGAAGCTTCTGTAGCTCGTCAATTTCTATACCCAGCTCACTTGCAACCTCTTCATCAGTAGCCGGCCTACCTAACTTTTGTTCTATTTTTCTGAACGCAGCTTCTATTTTATGAGATTTAAAGCGTAATGAACGAGGAAGCCAATCTTGGGACCTAAAACTGTCCAAAATTGCACCACGAATACGAAATTGTGCATAGGTAGAAAAGTTAGTTTCATGCTTGGGATCATACTTTTCAAGGGCATCAACAAGGCCAATAATACCTGAATTCAGCATTTCTTTAATATCAACATCTTTTGGTAAACGACCTGACAAGCGATGCACAACTTTCTTTACAAGTGGAAGATAGCTTTTAATTAGCTCTTCCTTTTCGTAATCGTCTACGTGTTTATAGGCTTCAACTGCAGATTTTTTAGGCTTAGACACCATCCATCTCCTCGTAAGTAGCTAATAATTTAATCACTACAACACTTGCTAGTTTCACTATTAAAATTGCAACTAGCGCTCTCCAAGTCATTGAAAAAACACTAGCTTTTGCCAATAAACTTGCAATAAGCACAACTAGTAAAGTTAGTAGAGAAAGGGCTGCAACTATCTTGTGCATAACAATGAAACTAACTTTTCTAACAAGCTTTATGTTTTCCTTTTCAGCCATGAGCTTCCATCTCTAACAATGATCTAAAAAAGAACTGTATTCCTCCCTTGACTCTAAGATTGATAAAATCAGAATCAAGTTGTCTAGCAACCCGAGAGAAGGCAATTCCTGCCGGGCTACTGGGATAAAGTTCTAGTACTGCGCGTTGATCACTCAAGGCACTAAGCACAGCTTTGTCCCTAGGGACAAAACCGATGTATTTTAAGTTTATATGCAAGAATCGTTCTACCGCTGACTGAAGCCTTTTAAAGGCTCTCAATCCACTTTCTTCATTCGGAACATTATTTGCAAGAACAGATATATTCTTTTCACCATAATCTCTTGAAAGAACTTTTATTAAAGCATAAGCATCTGTTAGAGAGGTTGGTTCCTCATTTATAACACAAACTATTTCTGAAGATGCGTTGTTAAAAAACATCACATCTGCCCCAATACCAGCCTGCGTATCAATCAATAGGTAGTCGTATTTATATGCAACCTCCTCAATAGCGTCGAGCAAAAACATTCTTTGACTAGTACTAAGGTTACAAATACTTTCTATCCCACTAGCTGCTGGTATAACTGAAATCCCCTCTGGTCCATCAAGCATTATCTCCTGCAATGTTTTAGTACCATTTAATACATCATTAATCGTGTATTGAGGAGAAATTCCAAGTAAAACATCTACATTAGCTAATCCTAGATCTGCATCAAGCACTAGCACACTCTTTCCTTCTCGCGCTAATGCAATTGCAGTGTTAACTAAACAATTTGTTTTACCAACACCCCCCTTACCACTGGTAAAACTTATCACTCGAGTAATGTCTTGGTTACGAATCGCCCTAGCATCACCGTGCGAATTTTCTACTATTCTTAACAGAGGTGTTTGGTTTTCTTTATACCCTGTCATTTTTACTCCTAATTATTGTTTCTCATCAACTGAAATCACACCTAATGACTGAACTTTAGTATCAGGTGCAATTTCTTGATGGCTGATTACTGCGAAACCAGGCACAAACCTTTTTACAAACTGAAACAAAGCAGCTCGCAGATGCGAAGGTGCAAGAATCAGTGGTGTATGCCCATTTTCTAAAAACTTTTCTGATAAGATATTCAACTTATTTATCAGCATTTGAGCGTAAGATGGTTCAAGAGCTAAAAATGAACCTTCGTCATTTTGCTGTAAAGATTCTGCTAAAATACGCTCAACCGAGGGGTTTAAACTTGCTAAAGGTAAAATCCCTTCTTTAGTTAAGAATTTTGCAGTTATTGTTCTTGATAGCTTTTTCCTGCAATACTCGGCTATTGTTTCTGGATGCTTTATTGTAGGTGCCCAATCAGCAGCTGTTTCCAATACACTTCTTAAATCTCTGATACTAACTTGCTCCCTAAGAAGATGTGATAAAACTTGTTGTAACTGACCTAGTGTCAATAAGTTTGGAACAAGTTCTTCAACAACCTTTGGATAATCCTTAGAAAGATTATCAAGCAAGTGCTGAACTTCTTGACGACCAAGAAGCTCATGCATATTGCTACGTATCATTTCTGTTAAGTGAGTAGTAACTACTGTTGACAAGTCTACAACGGTATAACCAGAAAACTGAGCTCTTTCTTTCTCAGTTTCTGGGATCCAAAGTGCCTCTAATCCAAAAGCTGGTTCTTTGGTCTCAACGCCATCAATTGGCGCAGTAACATTACCAGGATCCATAGCCAACAAATGATGTAATTTTAATTCACCTGATCCAATTGACGCACCTTTTAATAAGAACTTGTACTCACCAGGTCTTATTCTTACGTTGTCACGTATATGAATTGGAGGAACAATGAAACCATAATCTAAAGCAAACTGTCTTCTTAGTGATCTAATACGATCAACAATGTCTCCACCTTCAACAAGGGAAACTAGCTCATAACCAACTTCAAGCTCCAATACGTCAATTCCCAGAAGACCTGTAACTTCCTCAGTACTTCCAGGTGCCGGACCAGCATTTTCTGCATCACTGTCAGCATCTGCAGCTCCAGCTTTTTTAGTTTTACCAGCAGGCAGTTCTTTTTTATTTGATTTTACATCTTCTGCTACAAATCTTTTTGCGTATGCTAAACCACCAGAAATCAAGGCAAGAATCATAAATGGTAAAAAAGGTAAACCAGGAACAATTGCAAATCCCAAGCAAACGCCAGATGTGAGTAACAAAGGCTTTGTTGAATTTGCAAGTTGACCTAAAACTTCTGTACCAAAATCATCATCAGTCGATGCTGCCCTAGCAACAATTAAACCTGCTGAAGTAGAAATAATAATTGAAGGTATTTGAGCTACTAAACCGTCACCAACTGTTAGAAGCGTGTAGGTTTGTGCTGCTGTTAGCCAATCCATATTTTGTTGAACTATACCTACAAATAATCCTCCAACTATGTTAATTCCAGTAATCAATAAGCCGGCAACAGCATCTCCACTAACGAACTTTGCAGCACCGTCCATCGATCCATAAAATTCAGCTTCTCTTTGCAACTCACTTCTTCTAATTTTAGCTTCATCTTCTCCAATCAAACCTGTGTTCAAATCTGAATCTATTGCCATTTGCTTACCAGGCATAGCATCTAAGGTAAATCTAGCTGCAACCTCAGCAATCCTACCGGATCCTTTAGTAATTACTTTTAAGTTAACAATACTAATAGCAATAAAAATAACAACTCCAACAACAAAGCTTCCACCTACTACAAACTCACCGAAAGCTTGTATCACCTGTCCTGCTGCATCCAGTCCAGAGCTACCGTTCATTAAAATCAATCGAGTTGATGCAATGTTCATCGACAATCTAAATAAAGTAGTAATTAATAACAAAGCTGGAAAAGAAGAGAAGTTAAGTGGCTTTTCTAGAAACAGAGAAACAAACATTACAATCAATGACAAAGTAATATTTAGAGCAATACAAATATCTAGTAATGAAGTTGGTATTGGCAAAATCATTATGATTAAGATACCAATTAATCCTAATGGAACAGTCATTGTTGTCACTAAACTCTTCTTATTCATGACTAAGCTCTTGCCTCATTTTTTAAATATTTATATGGATTCTTAAGCCGATAAACATATGCAAGCACCTCTGCTGCAGCTTTAAATAGTTCATACGGAATTTCTGAACCAACTTCTGTAGACTTATAGAGTGCTCTTGCGAGTGACTTTCTTTCTAGAACTGGAACACCAGAAGTTCTAGCAATTTCCCTTATTCTTTTTGCTAAAAAGCCTCTACCTTTTGCAACTACTTTAGGTGCCGTCATTGTTTCTCTGTCATACTTGATTGCAACAGCAAAATGAGTCGGATTTGTAACAACTACATCTGCCTGTGGCACAGAGTCTCTAATGCGCTGTGCAATTCTTTCCATTCCTTTTGACAGAATTCTCCTTCTTGTTTTTTCATCCCCCTCAACCATTTTTCTTTCGTCTTTTACTTCATCTTTGGTCATTTTATTTTGCTTTAGCCATTGATACTTAGTCCAAAACCAATCAATGACAGCAAGAGCAATTAATATGTAAAGAATTTTCCAAAAAATACTGCTACAAGCTTTCCCGGTATAACTTAAAACATCTTCTACTGTTAAATGGATGAGCATCACCATTTCCGGTGCAAAAGTTTTTAAACTCAAAAAACCAATTGGTAAAATCAAAATTAGTTTAACGACTGCTTTTAGAGTAGTAACAACCCCTTGCACTGAAAAAACTTTTTTAA
>JAGRAS010000156.1 GCA_020434465.1 Bdellovibrionales bacterium
TAACAGGCAATATGCGTAATGAATCTAAACTAGAAATAGTTCTTTGAGTTTCTGGATTAAAAAATCTAAGCCGTTCAATTTCATTATCAAAAAATTCGATTCTAACTGGAGATTTTACATCAGAAGGAAAAAAATCAATTACACTACCTCTTACAGCATAGTCTCCAACTTCTTCTACTAAGCTAACTCTTCGATAACCACCTATATTTAGTTTTTTGATTATGCTTTCACGCGAGATAAGTTGTTGCTCATTTATGCTAAATGAAATTGGTTCAAGTAGCTTATAAGGAAGTACTTTTTGAATTAAACTTTCTACGCTAGTGATTATAATATCCCAAGAGTTTTCATTTAGTTTAAAAATAGAAGAGATTCTGTCTGCAGATATATCAATTGGGGGGCTAAGTTGTTCGTATGGCAAAGACTCCCAGCCTTTAAAGGATATGATTTGTTTATCTGCGGCAAAAAATTTTAAATCTTCAAATAAATTCTCTTGTATCTTGGAATCTGCACATATAATAAGTAGCTTTTCGGATTCTCTAGCTAATTCATCTATTTTCCAGGCTTTTGAACAACCCTGGAGGCCAAAAAAACGTTTCATAAAAGTAGACTAGTTATAGTAATACCAAAAGGTTAAGCTAGTATTTGTTAACTACTAGTATTTATTTGTCTTGAGACAGCAGCAATAATTGTCTAATGTTAATTCGAGTTTTGTATCATATTTATTACATGATAAGCGACACAGGATATAAGTTACTAAAGAATGTTAAAAGCAGTACTGGAGCCACGCTGGTTGAGTACGCTTTATTACTGGTTCTTATTGCTATGCTGGCATTTATAGCTATCCGTACGATTGGGCAAAATACCTCTCAAGTTTTTAGCTCAGTTAGTAGTTCAATGACTCTTTAAACTCGTTTTTAGCTAAAAGCTCATTAATTTATTTTCTAGCTAAGAGCTTAAAAATATTTGAGTTTTATATTTGTATTGTACTTTATCTCAATTTTATTAAATTAGGGTGAATGCCTAAAACAAGATTATAAATAGACGAAATTCCTCACTTTTTTTATTAACCTATCAAAAGCAGCTGCCGATATTAAACTAGCTAAGTTTTTTTACAGGATACTGGGCAGCACACTATGGATATTACAAAGTTACTGCAATTTGCTTTTCAGCAAGATGCCTCCGACTTACACATTAGTGCAGGTGAACCTCCAATGATGCGGATTCATGGAGATATGAAAAAAATTAAAGGCCCTGAGCTTACTCTAGAGCAAACGCATGCAATGATTTATGACATTTTAGGAGATGCGCAGAGAGGCAAGTTTGAAGAAAAAAGTGAGTTAGATTTTTCTATGCAATTGGGTGAGGTTGCACGTTTCAGGGTCAATGTGTTTAGGCAAAATAGAGGCCTCGGTGCAGTTTTTAGAAAGATTCCAACAAAAATTTTGTCATTTAATGAGTTAAATTTACCACCAATCTTGGCTGAAATTGCGATGAAGGAAAAAGGTCTTGTGCTAGTTACTGGCCCGACCGGCTCTGGGAAATCTACAACACTTGCAGCTATGATTGACTATGTAAATGAGACTAAAGAAGGTCATATTTTAACGGTTGAAGATCCTATAGAATTTGTTCATAGATCAAAAAAATGCTTAGTCAATCAACGAGAAGTTGGCCCACATACTCATTCATTTGCAAACGCGCTTAAATCTGCACTAAGGGAAGATCCTGATATCATACTGGTAGGTGAGATGAGGGATCTGGAAACGATTTCTTTGGCGCTAACAGCCGCAGAAACTGGGCATTTAGTTTTTGGAACCTTACATACTTCAAGCGCTCCTAAAACAGTAGATAGAATTATTGACGTTTTCCCTGCTGATCAGCAGGCACAGGTAAGAGCAATGTTTGCTGAATCCATCCAATCAGTAGTTACACAAACGCTTTGTAAAAAAGTAGGTGGCGGTCGTTGTGCAGCACAAGAGATTTTAATTGGTACTACAGCAGTAAAAAATCTTATTCGTGAAGGAAAAATCCATCAGATAAGTAGTGTAATGCAGACTTCACAAAATGTAGGTATGCAAACAATGGAAATGCATATTTTAGAACTTTTTGATAAAGGCCTAGTTACGCGTGAAACTGCAATTGAGAAAAGTGGAAATAAAAATTTATTCAAAGAGTTAGATGAGGGTAATTATTAAAAACTATTTCATCAAGATGAGGATCAAATGTTAGATATCACCAAACTTTTAAAAGTTATGACTGAGCACGATGCATCTGATTTGTACTTAACAGTTGAAAGCCCTCCTATGTATCGTATCAATGGCTCTATTAGACCAGCTGGTAATAGAGAGCTAGGATCAGAGGATACAGAAGCATTGGCGCATAGTATTATGACTGAGCGCCAACAAAAAGAATTTGATGAAACAAATGAACAAAACCTTGCCCTTTATTATCAAAGTTTAGGCAGATTTCGAGTTAATGTTTTTCGTCAGAGAAATTGTATTGGACTAGTTATTAGGCAAATTAAATCAAATATTTTAACAGTTGATGATCTTGAGTTACCTCCAATTTTAAAAGATGTAGCCATGACTAAACGTGGCTTAGTATTGGTAGTCGGTGCAACGGGATCTGGTAAGTCAACCTCTTTAGCAGCTATGATTGATTATAGAAACACTCACAGTGCTGGCCATATAATTACTGTAGAAGATCCAATTGAGTTTGTGCATGAGCATAAAAAATGCATCGTAACACAACGTGAAATAGGTATGGATACAGAGTCTTTTCAAACAGCTCTTAAAAACACATTGAGACAAGCTCCTGATGTAATTCTGATAGGAGAGATTAGAGATCTTGAAACTATGGAAGCCGCAATTACATTCGCAGAGACAGGGCATTTATGTCTTGCAACTTTGCATAGTAACAATGCAAACCAAGCAATGGAACGAGTTATGAACTTTTTTCCTGCGGAAAGGCATAATCAAATTTATTTACAGCTTAGTTTAAATTTACGTGGAATAATCAGCCAGCGTTTAGTTAAAGCGACAGATGGAAATCGTGCTGCTGCAGTTGAAGTTTTATTAGATAGTCCGAGAGTTAAAGATTTAATATCTAAAGGAGAAATCGCTGAGCTTAAAGAAGCGATGGAAAAAAGTACGAATTTTGGAATGCAAACATTCGACCAAGCGTTATACGATTTGTATAAAGACGGAAAAATCACTCTTGAAGAAGCAATTAAAAACGCAGATTCAGCGAACAATTTAAGACTAAAAGTTAAGTTAGCTGAGGAAGGTGGTTTTACAGAAAAAGCGGTTCCGAAAATGGGCAAGAAAAAATCAGCTGAGAAAGGAGAGAAGACTAGTTCCTTGGATGATGAGCTGAGTTTACAATTGGATACCTAGGCTATACTATTTACTCTTTTTAAAGCCTTTTTCTAAAAAAAATCAAATCTTGTTGGCAAATTCAATTGCATGAGGGTAAGTCTGACTTTAAACCGAACTCAGGTTTTAAGAATTATTGTAAGTTTAGAGCAGGTTAGTTATAGTAGTTTGCAAAAGATTTATTTCTGTAAAGACTTTTAAAAAATACTATAGACTCAAGAATAATGACAGCACGTGAATCTATAAAGCCGGCGATGACGGCTCAGCAAAATAAGTTTACTGGTGAGAAGTCTGCTTTAAGCGTCTATAAAGAACTTGCAGTTGGTGATTCTTCATGGGCTTATTTTGCGTACTGTGAACTATTACAATTGTTTTTATCTAACTTAAGCGGCTTTTTTGGATTTGGTTTTCGTACTTTTTTATACCCAAGTTTGTTTAAAAACTGTGGCGCTCGTCCTGCTATAGGAAGAAGTGTGCTATTGAGAAATCCTCGGAGTATAACTTTAGGCAATAAAGTCATGCTGGATGATAATGCAGTTCTCGATTCTAGAGGCAAAGATGGCACAATTGTTATTGGTGACTATGTTAGTGTCGGTCGCTTTAGTGTTGTTGTTGCAAAAGACAGCGTAATTGAATTGGGCGACGGAGTTAATATTAGTTCATTTTGCAGGATTGCTACTCAGTCAAAAGTAGTAATTGGCAAGAGCACATTAGTAGCAGCTTATGCTTATATAGGACCTGGTAATCATCAGTTAGGCGATGATGATATCCCGCTTATTTCTAAAGAAATGGAAAATAAAGGTGGGGTAGAAATTGGTGAGCATGTTTGGATTGGGACGCGGGCAAGCATTCTGGATGGAGTGAAAATTGGAAATAATGCAATTATAGGCGCTCATTCCCTTGTAAAAGATGATGTGCCAGCTGGTGCGGTGGTTGCTGGAACTCCAGCAAAAATTATCGGAAATGTTAATGAATAATTCGATTTATAACTTTGATGATCCGAATTCCGATGACGAAGTTGTTCAAACTAATATCTTACCAAGAAAAAAAAAGAAAAAAATATTAGTAAAGCTGATTTTTATTTGCGTAATAATATTTGCTCTCATAAGCGGATCTCAACTAATGCTTAAGCATTATAATGCAAAAACATTTCCTGATATTCCAGCAGGTAAATATTGGGGACTTTTGACAGAAAGTCTTGATTCACTTAAGGCAGGAAGTATAATTTTTATTGAAAGAAGTGAAAAAGAGGATGTAATCTTTCTAAGTTTTATCAATGATGAGTTAAGTTCTAGTTTAGAGATCCCATTAAACTATTCTACAATTCAACCAAATGGAGCTTTTACTGCTATTTCTGTAGATCTTGATGGCAAACAGTTAAAGTTGACAGGACAAAGAGGTGAAAAAAATGATTTTGTTGGCTCGATTATTGATTCATCCAATGGAAGTACTAGTAACTGGTG
>JAGRAS010000157.1 GCA_020434465.1 Bdellovibrionales bacterium
AACTTATGTTTCTAATTTGTTAAGTGATAATTTTAAGTATAATTAGATGTCAATAAACAGAAGATATCCAGCTTTAGAGTTGCTCCCTTGTATAAGACAAGCGCTAGAGAATGGAGCAAAGGTTAGTGCTGAGCCAATAGAAATAAGGGAGCGTTTCAATGAATATTTTGACATTGAGATAGAGGGTTGGATTCATGGCATCACAAATTATCCTGGTGAAATTTATAAAGAGTTAGTTCATACAATTATCAGAGAGTTAAGACCTGCGTTTGAACAGGCAATTATTCATTTTTATCCATTTGATATAGTTGATATTTCATTAAAACTTTCAAAAGCCGCGAAATATTTAATACATGAAAAAGAGATTGCTTTTTGTATTCTTGCTCAATTTCCACATCCAACACAGTTAGATGAAAACTCTTTGTTTATTATGGGACAGGTAATAGATCAGGTTGAGAACGAGTGGGGTGGTGCAGTTGAAAGACTTAATCGGAAGTGGCAATTAAATAAACAAAGCAATCAGCAACAAGCAGCCTAAGCTAGAAAACCTTTCCCTGATTTGGCTCTAGAAATAATACCTTCAGTAGCTTCAAATTGTTTGCCATATTTTTTTGCTAACTCATCAAGGCTTTGTTTAATTTTACTTGCCCCAAGACCTTCTGCATAATTTAAAACACCACCTCTAAAAGGAGGGAATCCCATTCCCATAACAGTACCAAGGTCAATTTGGTTTGCTGCTTCTTTTCCGGGAGCACCGGCAACACCTTCATCCAAGCAGCGAACAGCTTCATTTATCAAGCTTAAAATTAATCTGTCTTGGATATCAGAAAGGTCAGCAAGATCCTTTGTTTTAGTAATTCCTAAAACTTCCGATATATCAGCAGCTGGAACAGGTTTTTTATCTGAAAAATCATAAAACCCTTTTCCTGATTTACGACCTTTTCTACCAAGCGCTAAAAGTTTTTTAGAAAGTTCAGGAGCCTTCATCCTTTCACCGTAACCTGCAAGCATTATCGCAGATACGTGAGTTGCTACATCCAAACCAACTTCATCAAGTAATCTTATTGGACCCATTGGCATGCCAAATCGGCTAGCGGCACTATCAATATCTTTAATTGAATATCCTTCTTCAAGCAATCTAAGCGCTTCATTTAAGTAAGGGGTGAGAGTACGGTTAACTAGAAATCCCGGAACATCTTTAACAACAATTGGAAATTTTCCTAATTTACTAGAAAGAGCTCCAACAATAGCGATTGTTTTATCAGTTGTTTTATTACCCATAACAATTTCAACAAGCGGCATTTTTTCTACAGGATTAAAAAAATGCATGCCAATTACTCTGGCTGGGTTGGGTATTGAATCTGCTATTTCACTAATTGAAAGTGAGGAAGTATTTGAAGCAATAATTGCATCTTCCGGCATTAACGCAGCAAGATCTCCAAGAACTTGTTTTTTTACATTCATATCTTCAAATATGGCTTCGATGGCTATATTTGAATTACCAAGGTTTTTTGAATCTTTAGTAGTAGCTTCAATTCTGTTTAAAATAAAACTCTTACTTTGATGATCTAAATAACTAATGCTATTAAGGTATGATCTGATTTGATTCATCCCACGCTCTAAACTAGCATCACTTGTATCCTTTAAAATTACACTGCACTCGTTTTTTGCAAGTACGCCAGCAATTCCAGCGCCCATTGCACCAGCACCAACTACGACACTATGCACGTGTTCAATAGCTTTTTTTGCAGTTTTCCCAATTGATTTAGAACCCTCAGTTAAAAAGAAAATTCTGATTAATGATTTAGATTCTGGACTTACAATTAGCTTTCCTAATTCTTTTGCTTCAAATGGATAACCTTCCTGAGTGCCTTTTTCCAAGCCAAGCATAATAGCAGCTAGAGCAGCAGGAGGTGCTGGGTAAAAGCCTTTAGTTGTTTTTGCAACTGTTGTTTCCGCTTTAGATTTTACAAAATTTCTTGTGAAAGCAAAATTACTCAAAATTTTATCTACTAAGCTAACTCTAGGTTTTTTCATCTTAACAGTGCCGGCGGCAATTGCATCAGCTCTAACCATTAATTGTTCAAAGCGGACAACTTCATTACATAGTCCTATTTCATAAGCTTGCTTTGAACGCTTAGTCTTTCCAGCAAGGATAATATCTAAAGCTTTGGGAAGACCAATCAATCGAGGTAATCTCTGAGTGCCACCAAAACCAGGCAAAATACCTAACTTAATTTCGGGTAAGCCAATTAAACTATTTTTTTCATCTGTGATAATCCGATAATCACAGGCGAGTGCAAGTTCGCAACCACCACCAACGCAAGGTCCACTTATAGCAGCAACTGTTGTGCATGGTAGTTTTTCAATAATTGCAAAAACATCTTGGCCTTGTTTTGCTAATGACTCACCAATTTTTGCATCTGTTACATTTTTAATCAGATTAATATCAGCACCAACTGTAAACATTCCTTTCTTTGGGCCAGTAATGATAAGACCTTTTGGAGGTTTTTCAGACAATTGTTTTAAATGAACTGCTAGGGACTTAAGTCGATTGCCAGTTAATGTCACTACAGATTCATTTTCTTCACCAAGAAAAATTACTGCAACACCACTCTCTAAAAATTTTAGATTTGTTTTTCCCTCGCTTTTTGTTTCCACTTTGCTTGCATCCATAATAAATTTTTTAATTTCTGCTAATCACGACTGTATAACCATGAAGTACTTTGGGTAAAGAAAGGACTTAAAAGTGACCTAATATACTAGAAATACTTGCAAAATACTATTTGTTTTATTTGAGTAGGGCTTAAATTAGTGGGAAGATAATTCTTTATGTTACAGCCCACAAATATTGAAAAATTAGATTCATCCCGGGAGGGGGTTTATCAGCACCCTTTAGGCAAGTTGCTAAAGCAAATTAATGTTTTTCATCAGAAGCTTGGGTATCACTCAGTAAAAATTTCTGATTTAAAAAGATCCGGTTCTGAACTATCAAGACTTCCTGAAAAAGTTGAAGTATGTGTCTTAAGTGCAAGGCTTATTGATGATGTTTGGCGAATATTTGAAACTAGTAGAGATTTAGCTTTAAAACAGGCTGAAAAAATTCTAAACATGCAGCAAATTGGTGAGGCTATAAAAGTAAAACCAAGTCCTGCATTACTTGCTTATTATTTTTCGACAGTTGCTACTTCTGCTATTCGAGAATCACATACAAAGTGGCTTGAAGATTCTAAGAAGGCTTTGGCAGACAAAGAACATACAAAACAAGGCTTTCTTAGGCTAAACCAATTAATTCATGGGCCATCCTTCGATCCGAGTAATCGCTATGTTAAACCTCCGCTCTTAGGTGGATTTTGCACTGGAGCAAGAACTTATTTTCTTTTGATTGGAGCAATGCCTGAAGCTTTTCATCAGCAGTTTGGTTACTTTCCTAATAGAGCAGAAATGAAACAATTAATGAAAGCAGCAGTTAGGCTGGCAAAAATTTTATCTAAAATGCATGTTAGATTTTTTCTAGAATTGCAAGATTGTATTTCTGATACTGGTGAATTAAGTTCAACGAAATTTATTCCTGAAAAATTTAAACTAATAAGAGATGAAAAAGGCTTTCATATAACAATAAAGGAAAGTGTTTTGAATCAAGCCTTTCTTAGTACCAGGAGGTTTGAATTAAGATCCCCAGATTCATTTGATTTGGCAGGTCGTAAGCTTGTAACGACTTGTCCGGCAAATTATAGCCCAATTTTAAGTAAATTCTTCAAATGGCTAGTAAGTTTTAGTGAAGAAACATTTTTATCCAGGCTATCTCAAACTAGCTATCTAAGCGAAAGTGAAATTAAGACTACCTAGCTCTACCCAGAATTTTTTTTGCCTCTACTGGCATTACTAACCAGGTGCGAGTGCTATTGTTTGCAGCTTCTACTAGAGATTTAAAAACAGGATCAGCTTCTGCAAGTTCTTTTATTTGACCATCTTCCATTTGAACGTTTACTGAGTGTTTAGAATCTCCATGATAGATATCTAAGGCTTCTGTTTTAGATAAATAATAGTCAGTGTCAAAACCTGATTGCTTTACTGCTTTATTTGCTTGTTCCCAAAGTTGGTTTGTATCATCATCCTCGCGAATTTTTACTGTTTTAAAAAGTTTTCTATATGCAAGTCTGCTCGCTAAATCTGAAAGGATAGAGTCACTAGAGTCAACCCAATTAGCTAAATGATACTTAAACCAGGCCTCGTTTATTTTGAAAATAGTATTAAGGCTTAGATCGTTTACATCATTTGCATTAAGAATTTCTTTCATTTGATCATCAGCAAATGAAAGTTCGTCTTTTATATTTCTTGCACGTTTTACTAGTGCTGAAGTTATCGAATCCGCGGCTAAAAGAACTCTATGATGATACAATTGGCTGTACATTGCTTGGCGAGAAACAACAAAATGCATCATCGCATCTAGCCTATTTTCCTTAAGAGCAAGCCTACCGGTATCTGTAATGCATAAAGAATCAATAATAGCAGGAATATTATATTTACCGTAACTTACTCCTGCTAAGACGCTATCAGCAATACACCAGTGGCCACGGTCTACATTCCAACCGCCTCCAGAAATAATCTCCCATGTCCAGCTTGGTACAGAATTTGATTCTGACAAGATAGATGTAACTTGTTCACAAAGCTCAGTTGAGAATGAATTTAAGATTTCTTGAATTTCGCTATCTTCTGAAATGATTTTTCTGCTTAAAGCCTCATGCATGTCAGGTTTATCTGGGAACCACGCTTTAAAAGCTGTATGTGAACCAGGGGCAAGATGACCTATGTCATGTAATAAAGC
>JAGRAS010000158.1 GCA_020434465.1 Bdellovibrionales bacterium
ATAGGTCAAAAAGCTTTGCCACTTTAAAAGAATAGTTTTTATGTTTATGAGGATACAAAACGTAAGGCATGCTAAACAAAATAAAGCAGTGTATAAATACGGATATGAGTCTGGATTTATTAGAGCCATAACCTGATTATGGCCAGAAATAATTTCTAGAGTTGATTTTATATAAGAGAGTAGCTCTGTTTTTAAAAAATAAGAAGTCCCAATCAAGCTGATGAGATAAAATACTGCTGCAAAAATTGGGAAGTAAGATTTTCTGTTTTCATAAAAAATACAAGCTAAAGTAAGAATAATAAAAACAGGGGCAATAATTCCAAGATTTAATTTATTATAGAAAATGAGAATCGAGTTTATACCAGCAAGGATTAAGTAGTGTTTTTTACTTGTATTAATAAAATTCAATAGTTGAAATAAGAAAATTGAAAAAAGAATAACTGCTAAATCCTGAAAGTACAAACCGAATCCAGACAAAAGAAAAATAACTGATAATCCAAGCTTGCTTTTTAATGAGAACTTCGCCTGGCTCAAGGCTTGAAAGAGAATAAGAAAAATTGAAGCAAATAAGTACAAATCAAATAGTATCAATTTAGAGTAATTAGAAGGAAAGGGGAGTCTTGTGCTTAAGAATCCAAGTGGGCCATGGGTAAAAACAAACTCAGTTCCAAACATTTTCTGGCTGTCAATTGCAAGCTGAAGCGCTATTTGCCAAGAAGGATCTAAGCCAGTGCCCATTGTTCCATAAAAAGAGTGCGGTAAGATCCAGAAAAAAGAGAGTATAAAAATAAGACTTCCAAAAAGTGACAAACTAAAACTATTTTCTCTTGAAAAAGTCATTTGCAAATAAGTTCTACAAGTAATCTTTCCTGAATATGAGGTATTAGCCTATTTTCACTTTAACTTATATCTTTCGGCTATATTTTTTCTTTATAAGAGCAAAGAAAAAATGGCTGGCTGACAACAAGAAGCATAGATTGCCTTTGAAATTACAGCTAAAATCAACTTTTAATGCTACTATGGGCAAATCAGAGCAATATTTAGTCCAGCTTCTGCAGAATTATTTCCATCAAACACTGCGACGTATAGCGTATCATTTCCTTCGTCAGTATCAACAGCTGTTGCTACACTGCCATTTGAGTTAAAACCGCCATTTGAATTTTCAGCTTTACTTACTATAGGAATGCAATCTGTAATATCTTGATCAAATTTAATATGATACTCTGATTTATCAAGGTTCACAGCAGAAATAACGTTTGGACCGTAGATAATATTTGGAACTTCGTCTGTGACTGCTAAAAGTATTTTGGGAATTCCAGCTAATGATCTTAAGTTTGCTGCACTTGCTTGAACCTCATTTTTACTAGCTTTACATTTTCTTTTTGCTGTAATTTGATCATTTGATTCGTTTATACAAACTTTTAGTTTTTTGTTTTGTGCATATGAATTAAAAGGTACGAAAAGAAGAACTGATAGAGAAAGGATGATGATTTTTTTCATAGCTGATCCTAAAATATTAAATTTTGTAAATGCTATATGCAAAGAACCATTAAGACAACCAAGAAATTACCAACTTGCTTTTAGCAAGTCATAAATACTTATGATAGTTGAAATAAAATATTTCTAAACTTACCTTAGATTGTATTTATAGACTCGCGGTAATGTGTGTTCTTCTATACCAACTTTAAAGCGGTCCTCAGCGAATGAACTTGAACTTCCATGCACAATAATTATATCTGTACCAGGATTTTTTCTTAAGTGTTCGATTGCCTGTGTGCAGACAGCACTTTCGCGAGTTGCTGTAAGGTAGTTTTTAATTGCAGTATCGTTATCTGCATTTTGTCTTTTTAGTAATCCTAAATAACGTGGCATTAAATCTTGAGGCTCTCCGGGGAGAAGGTGGAGTTTGGAGTTATGAAAAGCTAAAAAAACAGGAGCTCCAAGAGTTAAAATTGCATATGACTGAGCTGGGTTTAACCCAACACTCTTCATTTTAGTTTTCAAGCCCCTAAACACTTGCCCAAAATCGATCTTACCAAATACTCCTAAGCCAGTTTTTAATTTTAATTCATGGCTTATTGTTTTTAGGACTGAAGCTCTAGTTCTTTGCATCTCAGGGGAGATTTCAGTGTGCAAACCTTCAACAACCATAGGAATTGAATCAAAGTCTTGAAGGATTTTTAACAAGTTTTCCTGGCTTATAAATTGATTATGTACTTTTTTAAGATTTTCTGGAGCTAATTTTGGCGTCCAAAGTTTTTGCCCAAGTAAATGAATTGTCCCAAACTTTGGATTGCCATCAATCAGCATCTGTGTTGGGTACTCAGTAGAAAGACTTCTAAAATCTATATTTAGCTTCTCTCCTCCAAAACTTAGTGGAAGCTTTGCTGTTTCTAGTGGAAGCGGGTCTTTGGGTTTCGCACAAATATTTCGAATAAAACCAAGCATTTTTTACTACCTTTGCTTAAGGGTTGGGATACTAGTGTAACCAAAGTTTTTAGTAAAGGGGTAAAAGATTAATGATTTTTTTAATCATGACAATTAACTCTCCATATGCACATGCACTAATCAAAACTATTTAGTTTCTGCAAGTATAATAAAAGTAAGTAAAAAAATTTATTAGGATAAAAAAAAAAGTAGAAAATAAAATCAGGATAGAAAACAGTGTGCTTAAATTAGAAAGATCTTTAAGAAGCAATGATAATCATACCTACATTTATAAAGAACTTTTTTAATCGGGTAAAAGCTTCTAGAGTCACTGTATAAAAAAACAAGTAATAATCACATGTCAAAACAAGCACTTGCAGCTCAATTTCTGCCCTATAATTCTTGAATAGAACGGCTTTTTGCGCTAAATTTTAGTTATAGTAATTGGAGTGTTAGTATGAAAATGGAAGCCGCCAAGTCAGCAGATTTTACTCAAGACCCTAACTATCAAGAGTACAAGAGTGAATGTTTAAAAATGCTTGAAAGTTTAGTTCCAAGCTCTCAATGTATAATTGTAGCTGGGCGTGAGATTACAGTTCCAGAGCTTATTAAAGAAGTAGAAGCTGACTGAGAACTTGGAGTTGCTCATGTTGAAATGCATAAAAAACTAGCTGAAAGACCCTACGCTACAGGCGCATTTAAAGATAAAGAAAAATCTCAATCAATATTTTCACGAGTTTTTATCTCTATGATCTCTGCTGTCGAGCGTAAACTTGTAGAGGTAAAAGACATTAATGAATATCTTGAGTATGCAAAAAAACATAAGATACCTGAAGTAACTTTAAGCGCTAAGTTAATTGAGACAGATTCTAAATTAGCAGTACCGAAATATACTGTTTTACTTGGATTTAAGGGAAAGACTAGATTTGGTCTTGAATTCAAAAAAAGTATTAAACTAGAATCTATCCCTTTACTGGCTGATAATTCTGATAATGAATATCAAGCTTACTGTAGTTTAATGCAATTTGCATTATTAAAAGATTTTGAACTTAGTCTAGATAAAGAAAGTACTAAGGGTATTGAAATAAAATTAGCAAGAATTAACACTATTTCGGGATTTACAGAATACAGTCAAGATCAGCAAGAAAGTTACATGAAAGCACTTTTAATGCACCATTTTGCTAGAGAAGGTTTTGCTAAGCATTTTCCGCGGCTGGCTCGTGTATTAAGAGAAGAAGAATCAGCAAAATCAAACACTCAGTAATTTAATAGTATAAGTCATGATTTTTTTTAGGTTAATCTAATGACAAATATACATTCTGGTTCAAACCTTGAAGGAGATTCAAATTATAATAATGATCCTGGCGAAGGTGAAAAAGCCATAAAGCACATTGGTGAAGTTACAAAACAATCAAGTGATATTGATCTTAAAACAGTAGTAGGCCCTAAATTAGATGGATTAAAAAGTTCAGTTGTTACTCAGGCGAAATCAGATTTTAAGCTTGGCTTTAAAGAAGGAAAAGAAAAAGCAATAAAAGATTTCAGTTTTTTATTTGTTGATCTTTTAGGCGGAGTTCTAACATTTAAATTTTTAAAAAAATCATGGCGTCAAAATACATGGGCTGGCTTGAAAAGTTTTTTAAGTCTTCAAAATTAGCATTTTTGCTGGTGCTTTATAAGTAGTTTCTTTTGCCTAATTATTTATAACTATAAAAATCACACCAATAAATGCAATCAAACATCCCACCCAATCTCTTTTGGTAAAATCAGACTTCTCGTCAAAATACAACTGGCCTATTAAGAAGGGGAAGATTAATCCAGTAACCCTGAAGAGTGGTTCAATAATTGATAGAGGAGCCAACTCAAGAGACCAGTAAATTAAAATATGTGAGACATAGATAGATAAAGCTAGAGGCAGGGTATCTTTCCAGCCTCTAATCCCCAACTTTCCGCCACGCTCATTATGTTTGGATAAAACAAAAATCATCAAAGCACCAAAAGCAGATCCTAAGTAATATTGAAAAGAAAAAGACCAGCGTGAAACAGCAATTACTGAAGCTGAATATTTCATAAACACTGTAACGGAAGAAAAGAGTAGGGTCATAATAGCAACCCATGTAAAGAACTCAGCATTTAATTTTTTATCTCTTTTTGACTTCGATGAAGCTAGGACAAAAGTTGAGAACAGTAATAAACAAACTCCTATCCAGCTCTTAATTGAAACGACTCTTGCTTCTCCAAGCAAAAATACTGCCAAAATTACTGATAACACTGACGTGGCAGGAATAAAAAGTGCTGTCTTAGAATGACTAATCGCAACAGCTCTCCAATGGGAATAACATGCAATTGAGTTAAACACTCCAACAAGCAAAATTAATGGAGCTCTCCAATAAA
>JAGRAS010000159.1 GCA_020434465.1 Bdellovibrionales bacterium
TAGATTTAATTCATCACCCAAACGCTTCAAAGGAAACAAAGGAAGAACTTTCTGAAGCAGTAAAGAGTTTATTGGAGTAGTAAATTATGAGCAGTGTTGCAGTAAATGTTAGAAAAATAATTAAAGACGCAAGTCAGGCTTAAAAGCAGGTATGACATTTCCTGAAATGAATATAAATGAAACAAAAGCTGAATTAGAGTCTCGAAGAAAGTTGTTGAATGCTCTTAAAAAAGCACAGTGCGAAACTGTGAGACCCAGCTCTCGTAAGATGCAAAATTTAATTGCTAAGGCAAGAAAGCTTCAGGGTATTCTTGATATAGCATCATTAGGTGAGTCAATAAGCGTTGAACAAAGAGGCATTAGATTTAAAGTTTTAACCAAGCCAGCCAGAGCAGATATGACTCTAATGGATGTTTTTGAGCAGCTTGGAGATGGTGTTTATATTGATATTGAACGTATCAAGAGTGATTTACCCTCAGTTGATCTAAATGTAAAACTTGGCTCTAAGAAAATCGAATTTATGGTTTTTGATAAGCCAGGGACTGAGGAGGAAAACCATGATTACATAAAAAAACGGAGGTTCTCTTTAGAAGTAGATCCAAAGCGAGTTTTATACATGGCAGCAGTACTTTATAAAAAATCCATAGATGGAAATTTAAATGAAAGCGAGAGTAATCTTTATGATATCTTAAAAAACAGATTTATAAGATTTGGCTCCGGTTGGGCTGGCGTCCGTGTCAATGATCTTGGCGTCCTTGATGCGAATGCCCACTGCCATCCTAGCGAAGTCGGTGGGGTTCCTTGTGGTGTTCCCCGGTCGGAATCAAAATAATTTGATTGTTGGTTCTTGGGTTCTTGATCTATCTTGCCGTATTATTAGGTTCAACATCTAAGGATGTTGAGACATTTTGAAAATTGACTTTTGATATATGAATTAAAAAATAAGGTAGACTCTTTAGTCAAATAAAAGAACATATTTTGACTAGCTACTGTTTTAGTGTAGTCTAGCCAGCATCCACTTTCTTGAGTTTTGGAAAGTAATGAATCACAATGTAGTTCAAAAAACACCGCCAAATACTAATGATGACTTATCTGATCATCAGAATGCACTTGATGAATATGCAAGTACATATCCCGAAGGAGTGCATTGCTTAGATAGTCTTAATGACACAGCTTTAGCAATTTTTACTAAGCATGATACTAAAGCAATTGTTGTTAAAAGAACCCCTCAAGACTTAGCCAAAATCAAGCAACAGCTTTCAGAAATGCATCTAAGATCTTTAATAAAAATGGATCCAGGATCAAAAGAGCTTAGCACCCAGTTGGAACGAGCAAAAAAAACATTAAGGCCTAGGCTTTCTGCTAATGCTGTTGAATTGCGGCAACTAATTCTTAGAGATCTTGCTGAGGTAGCTACTTTTTTAATGAAGGCAGCTTCAACTTTGTCAGTAAGCCCAATTAGAAATTTTCAACATAAATTATCTAATGATGGATCTTTTGGAACTACTGGGCATTTACACCATGATGAAATCAATGCTTCATGTGCGTATTCAGGTGCTGGTATTGAGCTTGCAGCATTAGTGCCTCCGGCAGATAGAAGATACATACAAGTGCCAGTTTTTGCGATATGCATTTGGAAAGGCGCAAGGCTATTTCATCGCGCGCCTAAATATAACAATCCAATTAATCCTTTTAATGTTTTAGCAAGAAATAATGAAGGCTACACCGTAAATCGCTTAGTTTCATTGTGGGCTATAAACGTTTCTTCACCCTCTTCAGAAGAATTGGATCTTTGTCGCTTATAGCCCAAAAATTAAACAGATTAACTAGAAAGTTGCCCAAATATGCTGATTGGTTACTTCGTGATGAAACAAGATTTCTTCAGTTTTTACCAAAGTTCCCAATTCTTTAGGGCAGCGATCTGCTGAGTTAATTTTTTGATTAACAAATTTATCTTTTACATCCTGGCCTAAAACCTCTGCCATATAATTACTTTGCTTAAACAACCTAATACCATCATAGATGTTTCCAGGAAGAAAGCGTGTCCTTGTACGGCGGTTTTCATCACGCTGTGCTTCATCAAGCGGACCTTCAAGGCCTGTTTTAAGCATAACATAAAAGGCTAAATATGGGTTTGAGTCAGGAGCAACAGTTCTAACTTCAATTCTGGCAGATTTCTCATTGCCCAATGGAATTCTGACCATTGAAGTTCTATCTACTGCTGAAGATTTAATTTGGTTTGGTGCTTCATATGCAGGATCTAATCTTCGATAAGCATTAACGCTAGAATTCAGTGTTAAACAAATATCATTTGCGCTGTATAATAAGCGGTCAATAAAGCTCCAAGCCATTTCTGATAGTTTTTCTTCTCCAGACTTATCATGAAACAAGTTTTTTCCACCTTTAGAGATAGAAATATTAGTATGCATTCCGCTACCATTAATTCCAGCAATCGGCTTTGGTAAGAAGCTTGCTGTATAACCTAAATTAGCAGCAACTTGTCTTGCAAGCAGTTTGTAAAGCTGTAATTGATCCGCAGCTAATAGCACATCAGTATATTTATAGTTTAATTCAAATTGTGAAGGAGCTACTTCTGGGTGATCCTTTTCATTTTCAAATCCCATTGCTCTTTTTGCTTCAGCAAAGGAGTCGATAAATAATCTAAGCGGATCATTAGGCAAAGAGTTATAATAACCACCGCTAGAAACTAATTCAAAACCAGTGCGTGATTGAAACTTTTGCTCAGATCTAAGCCCTTTAAACAGAAAGCCTTCACATTCAACAGCAAAATTAGTGCTATATCCATGTTGATTAAAAAGTTCTTCATTGTAGTTTTTTAACCTACCACGCATATCTGAAGGATATGGAGTGCCGTCATGATTTCTAACTAATCCAAATACAATTACTTTTCCTGGACCAAACACATCAGTTGGCAGCCAACGAAACGTTCCCCAGTCAACTTCAAGTCTAAGATCGGATTCTTGAACTTGAGCAAAGCCTCTAACTGATGAGCCATCAAATGTTAAGTTATCGTGCGATGACAATAAAAACTTCTTGTCATAATCAAGCATGTGTAGACGACCTTCAATGTCGCTAAAACACACAGTAACAGCTTTTAATCTATTTTCGCTTTCTAAGTATTTTAAATAAAAATCTTTAAGTTTATCATCCGAAACTCTGTCTAATTGCTTTTGCTTGGCTTCAAGATTCTTTTCTTCTAATTCATCATAGGAAATTTCTAGGAACTGTCTAAGCTCTACCATTTCTATTCACTCCAAATTTATAGCTAATACGGCTATTCTTTGCTTGTATCAGCGGATTTTGACGCCATTTAAGCTTAAATCTAGCTAACTAACAATAAGTTTTTATAGATTTAATATAAATCTAGCCTTGCTTATACTAAAGATGATTAAAATAACATTTAGTTTGCTAAGCTAAAACAAATATTCACTAACTTATTGCGATTTCAACGGCTCGGGATTCCCAGTTAAACTTGTATTCAATTGCCCTTTCTTTACATAGATATTTCAATGACTTATATAATTCACCTTTTTGACTGAGCTCAATTAGTTTTGCTTTTAGCTCTTTTCCCTTATCAGAGATAGAAAACAGCAATTCAGGATATAAGAGAATTTCTTGATGCTCAGGAATATTAGAAGCAAGCACTGGTAGCTCTGAGCCCAAGGCTTCTAAGATTGTATTAGACATCCCTTCTCTTAATGAAGGATGAATCAGTATGTCAGCTTTATTAAAAGCAGGCTTAAGATTAGGAAGCCAGCCTGTAAAGTATACTTGAGTGAAGCTAAGTTTTTTGCAAAGAGATTTTAGTTTAGGAATTTCTGGGCCATCTCCAACAATTAACAAAAAGATTTTTTCTTTAAGATCGGCTAAGTTTTTAATAACAAACTCCAGATTTTTGGCTTTGTTAAGCATTCCTGCTGCAAGCAGCACAAGAGTGTCACTGCTAATATTTAAATCAATTTGTTGCTGACTATCTGGAAGTTCAACTACATTATTTGGTAATAGCTCTGAATGTATAAAGCTTGTTTTAACAATTGTTTCTAGTTTAGCTTTCATAGTTGCAGTCTGAAAAACTACTTTATCTGCATTTCTAAACCCAAACTTATAAACAAGACCATTTGCCCAACGTAGCAACCAATGTAGATTATTTTCTTTTTCAACATCAAATACTATTGAGCGCACAAACAAGACGCTTTTTTGCCCAACTAAATATTTGGCAAGAGAAATAATTGCAGCGTAGAAGGAACCAAAAACTACAAACCGTTTCGGTTGAATAATAACTGATTTGAATGCTGCGAAAATTGGTGCCCAGGTAAGAAAAAGGATCCAGAATTTTAAACCTGTACGATCAGGAAAAGGAAATGGAATTATATGTACTTTAATTTTATTTGATAAACTTATGGGCGGTTTATCCAGGGTCAAATAGTGAACTTCATGCCCACTTGTTACCAAAGCATTTAGCAAGCTGTATAGGCGCTTACAAAATCCTCCGGGTTTATCTGTATAGTACATCGAAAGAATTTTCATACAAGAAACTCTATAAAACGGTAATTTCTATTGTCGAGGACTATATGCCAAGCACCAGAATTTATGACTATTTAATTATAGCTATTTGTTTTAGCCTTAGCCTAAATTAGACTATGACCGGGGCTAAGGCAAAGACTAAAAAATTATGAATCAAGAAATACTAATTAGCATAATCATCCCTGCATTTAATGAAGAAGCAGCTATACCTGATGTAATTAAGAAAATTAAAGCAGTTAATTTTGAAAATGCTGAAATTATTGTAGTT
>JAGRAS010000015.1 GCA_020434465.1 Bdellovibrionales bacterium
TGCAGGTATTTAGATTCCCGCTTGGCTAAACCACAAGGACTTCAGGTAAACTACAATAATTATAACTTAGCATGTGAATTTAAAGATAGAGGTGCTTAGCTAACTTCTACTTCTCCCAAGGCTCGTCTCCTGGAATATGAAAAACCTTCTGATCAGCTTTAGTAACAGGCTCAAGCTGCATTGCATCAGTTAATTTATCAAGTACGTGTTTAATTCTTTTTCCGCTTTCTTCTGCAAGTTCTGCTGCTTCAATTTGTTCTTTGGTTGCTGATTGATTGTTACGTATTAAATAGGTTGCTCCAAGAACTGCACCCAAAGGATTATTAATTTCATGTCTTAGTGTAGAAACAAGAGTTTTAACAGTATCGATGATTGCATTGTTAAGTTGTAATTTATTAAGTTCTTTTCGTAAGGCATTTCGTTCAATTATTCCTTCCACTAATGGCTTAAACAGTCCTTGAGTCACACTTGTTTTATTCAAAAAATACGCTGCGCCTGCTTTCATGGTTTCACCCGGCATTTCAGGAGAATCATCAGAACTAACAGCTAAGACTGCTAAATCTTGAAACCATTCTTCAAAAAGTAAATCAACTCCTCTTCCATCAGGCAGATGTTGATCTAAAATTACCAGATCTAGATCAATTACCTCTTGTTTACTTAACCAGGTTCTTGCTGCAGAAATAGAGCTAAAGCTTGTTATTTCAAGATCTTTCATAAAAGTTCCTAATTTCAGCTCAAGAATCTGCTGGAAACTTTCATCATCTTCAATAATTAATACTTTGGTCATGTCAGCTTGTTAAAAGGGTATAAAAATCTAAAAGAAATTTTATATCTTCATTTGTTAGTAATTCTAGTCTGAGGAATTAGAAAAAATCAATATCATTATATAGAACTCTCAAAAAGTTCTTGGCGCTGCACAAGTGAACGATAAAGCCCCTCTTGCTTGGCTAACTCAAAATGTGTACCCGTTTGAATCAGTTTTCCTAACTCTAATACGAGTACTTGATCAGCTGATTTAACAGTAGCAAGCCGATGAGCAATTACTAAAATTGTCATTTTTTGGCTAAGTTTATCTAAAGCTGTTTGAACCAAGAATTCATTTTCACTATCGAGGGCGGATGTTGCTTCATCTAAAATAAGTAAAGAAGGATTTTTTAATATTGCTCTTGCGATTGCGAGTCTTTGTTTTTCTCCACCACTTAACTTTATGCCGCGATCACCAATTTGAGTATCAAATCCATCTGGAAGTTTTTTTATAACCTCAAGTATGTTTGCAGTTTCACAAGCAGCTTCTAATTCTGTATCACTAGCATGTTGATTGCCGTATTTTAAATTATCTCTTATTGACAAGGCAAATAGTTGAGGATCCTGAGGAACTAGAGCAATGGCAGATCTGATTGAAAAACTATCAATCTCGGTCAGATTTTTACCGTCAATTAGAATCTTACCAGCAGAAGGAGAGTAGAATTTAAGTAATAAATTTACAATTGTAGTTTTGCCAGATCCAGATGGACCAACTAGCGCAGTTTTGGAATTAACAGGTATTTTAAAGCTGATATCTTTAAGTGCGTTATAATTTTCTCGAGCGGGGTAATGAAAGCTTACAAATTCAAAATTAATTTCTTTGGCAAGTTTAATTTTTTCATGTGGTTTTTTTAGATCGTGTAAGGTTGTTGCCAAGTCATCTCTGGAATCTAATAAATTAAACACACGCTCGCTAGCCCCAAGTTCTTGAGAAAGTTGTACATAAGCATCAGCGAGAAAAGTAAAAGAAACCCCTACAATAAATCCGTAAAGCATAAAAGCAGTAAGGTCACCTAAAGAAATTGATGCTGAAGATACCAGAGTAGCACCAAAAATTATTACTGAAACCAGAGATATGTTCATTAAGAAGCTAACAAAAGAGGAAAAAAACGCGCTCAGTTTTGCCCGATTAATTCCAATTTTAAGTACGTTCAAAATAGATTTTTTATATCGATTAAATTCGTTATTTTCTTGCAAAAAAGCTTTTACAACTCGAATTCCACTAAAAGTTTCCTCAGCTATAACAGTAGATGTTCCCAATTCTTTTTGCATTCTTTCAGAATATTTTGACAGCTTTCGGCCAAGATAAAATGAGAAGACTACTAAAACTGGAATAAGTATTAGCAGTGTTAAGGTAAGAGATGGTGATAGTAGAAGCATTAATAAGACTCCTACAATCACTTGTATGCTATAGCGCACCAAAACAGATATTCTAATACTAACTGCATCGTGAATTAATAAACAATCAGAATTTAGTCTTGAAATTAAATCTCCAGTTCGTGAGTCATCGAAAAAATTTACTTCGCGATAAATGATAGACTCATATAAATCTTGTCTTAATTTTGCGACAACTCTTTGACCAACGATTAGAAATAATAAAGATCTAAAGTAAGCGAAGATTGCTTGAAGAAAAAATATTCCAAAAAGTAATAAGGCAATTTTCAGAGGCTCAAGCACTAATAAGTTTCCTGAGCCTTGGTTAATTAATCGTCGTAAAACCTCTGGCAAAATTAAGTTAACAGCACTGCCTGCAATTAGAACTAGAGTTGCAATCGTTAAAGTTTTCCAGTGTGGCTTAGCAAGGCCGAGCAAACGATGAAAACTTGGATTTTTTAATATATTAGAGGCTTTCATTAAAAAGATGTTTTAAGTTAACTAATTTTTTTGCTTTTAAGCTTTTATTTTTCATAGCTTAGCCTAAGTAATTATTATATCACGATGAATCTAAGTCACTAGGCAAATAGTATAGACTAAATGTCTTACCCTCAATACATGCTCTAAATGCTTATTACTTTAGTAATTTTTCAATTATCTCGATAATTTACTTGATATAAATTTCATAATTTTTTTACGTAAATGAAACAAGAGCTTTCAAAAGTTTCGAAACATTTAGCGCTTTCAACTATAGTGATTGCTGCAGTGTTTACCTCATTGGTATTTGCAGGAAAGTTTGTCAATTTAGAAAATTCAACATGGGATGCTAGGGTTAATTTAACTGCAAGGCCAAATCTTAAAGATTCTAAAATCAAAATCATAACAATTAGCCAGAGTTCTTTAGATCATTTTGCAAGGGATTCTATAACTTGGCCATGGCCAAGACCACTATACATTCCCGTTATCGAATTTTTAAAACAGTCTGATGCAAAAGGTTTGGCATTTGATCTTTTATTCACTGAAACTTCAGTTCATGGAGTTGCCGATGACAAACAGTTTGCAGATTCAATGCAGGGTGATTTTCCTGTAATCAATGCTGTTTCATTAAATAATAACAATTTTAATAGTATTGAATCATTTGAAATCTTAAAAAAACGTCAATATGAGAACTTAAAAGGCTTTAAAGCGCAACAAGCATTTAAGGAATATAATTCTGCAACTCTTCCAATTCAGGATCTCTTAAAAAATTCTAAAGGATTTGGCACTGTAAATGCTAACCCAGATGCAGATGGTTTGTTTAGACATTACCCACTTGGTTTTTCAGTGCGTCAAACATCAATATTGTCGTTACCCTTTGCCTTTTATTTTTCTGTTACAGGAAAAATACCTGATAAGATTTGGCAGCGGATAACTCCAGATAAAAATCTAATTCCAAAATTTTATGGTCCGGCAGAGACGTATGAAACTTTTGATATCGTTGATGTGGTAAATAGTTATATAGCAGTTCAGTCAGGAGAAACTCCTAAATTAGACCCGTCAATTTTTAAGGATTCATGGGTTTTTCTAGGTGTTTGGGCACCAGGTCTACTAGATTTAAGACCGATTTCTTTGGATGAAAAATATCGTGGAGTAGAATTTGTAGCTACTGTTCTAGATAATATTATCCATCAAAGTTTTATTTTTAAAACTAGCAAGCGTACAGATGCAATTTTAACTTGTATTTTTATACTTTTTTCGGGACTGATATTTATAATATCTAAATCTGTTGCTAGGCAAGTAACTTGGATTTTCATTTTAATTGTTGGGTATAGCCTTTGTGTAATTGCCTGTGCTGAAAATGAGATTTGGATTGCTTATGCTTTACCCGTTCTTGGAAGCATACTTGTATTTTGTAGTTCCTTAGTAATTTACTACTACCATGAGGGAAGACAGCATAAATTCTTAAAAGAAGCTTTTGGACATTACGTAAATAAAGAAGTCATAAAAAAAATCGTTTCGGATCCTAATCAGCTAAGTTTAGGTGGAGAAAAACGAGTATTAACAATATTTTTTAGCGATCTTGCAGGGTTCACAAGTATTTCAGAAGCAATGGAGCCAACGCAGCTCACTAGTTTGCTAAATGAATATCTAAGTTTGATGACTGATATAATTTTAGCATCAGGTGGAACATTAGATAAATATGAAGGTGATGCAATTATTGCATTTTGGAATGCCCCGCTAAGCGTTGATAAACATGAACTTAGAGCCGTTAAAGCTGCGCTGGATTGCCAAGGGAGTTTAAGAGAATTAAAAGCAGATTTTAATCAACGATATGGGGTTGATTTGAATATGAGAATTGGAATTAATACTGGCGAAGTTGTTGTTGGTAACTTTGGTTCAAAAAGTAGATTTAATTACACAATGATTGGTGATGCCGCAAATCTAGCTGCAAGATTAGAAGGGGTAAACAAAGTATTTGGCACAAGAACCTTAATTTCTGAGACAACAAATTCTGCTTTAAGTGAAGAAGTATATACTAGGAAAATTGGTAGTATACGCGTTGTTGGGCGTAAGGAACCAGTAAATATCTTTGAGCCATGTGATTATAATCACGAGAAAAATTCAGAGTCTTTTGTAAAATTTGAGAATAGCCGATTGAACTTTGAAAATGGCAAGCTTGATTTAGCAAGAAAAGGCTTTGCAAGTTTGCAATTTGACTCTGTTGCAAAAGCATATTTGAAGCGAATTGAAGAATTAAATGGAGATTTTGATGAAAACTGGTCTCCAGTTTGGAATTTAACAGATAAGTAATGAACGAAGTATCAGATGATATAGTAAAAGAGAAAGCGGCGGCTTTAAGAATGAAGCCAATAATTTCTCTTATTCTTAACAAATTAAATCAAGATCTACCTTCTGATTTGTTTTATCACTCTGTTGAGCATACTGAAGATGTGTTTGAAGAAGCTGTGCGCTATGCCCTTTGTGAAGGCTTAAAGGAAAAAGAAATTGAACTATTAGCAATAGCTGCTGCATATCATGATGCAGGCTTTATTGAAAAAAGGAGCGACAACGAAGAAATTGGTGCTGCGATGGCAGAGCAAGCTATGCGTGAACATAACTATTCAAGTGATGAAATTGATTGTGTGAAAACAATGATTTTGGACACTCACTTAATCAACACTGATATTGGTTTAAAGCAATTACCTTCTTCAAAATTATCAAAATTTTTGCTTGACGCAGATTTAAGCAATTTTGGAAGTAATGATTTCTTTCTTAAAAGTGAACTTTTAAGAAAAGAAACTGGTGAGCCAAAAGAAGTTTTTTTAAAAAAATCTTTAAGTTTGGTGATAAACCATGAATGGTTAACAATTGCAGCTAGAACTTTACGGCAAAAAAAGAAACAAGAAAATATAGTTGAGCTAAGCAAATTGGTGTCTCGCCTTGAAGCTTCTGATCGTCAAATGGGATCAATAGGTCTTAGTTTAGAAAGACTTGGCTTTCTTGCAAAGTTACCTCTACTGTTAAATTCATCCTTAAATTTGCAGCAAATCTTAAGCTTAGCACTACAAAATTTAAAACGCATGCTAAACGCTGAAGCAGCTACGGTATTTTTAAAAACCGGTGAGGCTCAAGAACTAACTTTCTGGGCTTTAGATGGAGGGAAAGAACTGGGGCTGCAAGGAAAAAAGATGCCCTTAGGTAAAGGTATCGTAGGGTGGGTGATTGAAAAGCGCGAACCAGTATTAGTAAGAAATGCAAAAGCTGATCCGAGATTTTTTTCTTCTATAGATAAAGAGTCAGGCTTTGTAACGCGTGATTTAGTAGCTGCGCCATTATTAACTAGAGGTACAGAAATTTTAGGTGCAATTCAAGTATTGAATAGGTTAGGAGATGAACCATTTAATACTGAAGATCTTTTGTTTGTAGAGCAGTTTTGTAATCAGGCTGCACTTGTAATAGATAATGCAAAGTTACATCAAGAAGTAATTATGAAAAATCATAAGCTACAAACTTTATCTAAAAGAAAAGACGAAATAATTACTTTAATCGGGCATGAGTTTAGAACACCGCTAAACATTATTCAGACGTCGGCAGACATGCTTGCTTCAGACGTTTTAAGTGATAAAGCTACGCAACATAAAATGTCTGAAACTTTAAAAAGGGGGGTAAATCGCCTATCAATGTTGATTTCACAAATAAATAATGTATCAACTTTGACTGCGAACAATTTTTTGCCTTCAATGGCTTGCTTAGATATAACTCATGTTATCAAACAAGTTATAGAGCAATTTAATTCTACTTTGCATAAGAGAAAACTAAAGCTGAGCTATGAATTTGAAAAAGAGCCTATCTATGTAGAAGCTGATGTCTCTTTGATTGCAATTGTTATCAAAAATCTTATTTCAAATGCCTTTAGATATACTGCTGATGGAGGCGAAATAAAAGTTCAAGTTAATTGTTCAGGCGGGCTTGCACATATCGGTGTAAGTGATACAGGGATTGGAATTGAACGAGATCAGATACCGCTTATTTTTGAAAAATTCTATGAAGTAACTGATATTTTACAGCATAGTAGTGGAGAATTAGAGTTTATGTCTAGTGGCCTTGGTCTTGGCTTAAATACTGTGCGAGCAATTTTAAGAGAGCATGGTTCAGAAATAGAAGTCAAAAGTAAAAAAGGGAACGGAAGTACTTTCTCATTTTCATTAGAATTAGCAAATTAAAAAGTAGGCTTATGTATACCTTTGAAGAAATCGATCATCAAGCCCTTAAGCATATAGAATCTTATGTTGAAATTTGTTCTTTATTGGCTGCAAAATTAACAGCAACTGATGAAAACTTAATTTTAAATGCGCAAAGCTGTCTTTTTGCAGATCAATCAGAAAATGAGGACTTATATAAAATCATTGAAGGGCAAGTAAGCCTCTGCATCAATAATATTCCTGTAATAATTTTCGAACCTGAAGATTTAATTGGTAATTGGTTAGTTGATAATCAGTCTCTTGAGTTGAAAACAGATTTTGCTGTAAAAACTATTAAATATAGCAAAAAAGAGTTTGATCAAAAGATTTCAAAAGAACCAGATTTTTCTAATTTATGGTTTAAAGCTCTCTCACATTATATAAAATTTATTACTTATTGCTATGCAACTGCGAGTAAAGATTGTGAACAACCAACACCAGAAATATTAAGTTTTAAAGCCGGTGATGTAATTATTAAAGAAGGCGATTTAGGTGATACTGTCTTTACACTTCTTAGTGGAAAAGCAGTTGCATCAGTAAACAATATTCAAGTTGGCAAAATAAATGAAAATGAAATTTTTGGAGCAATTGGTCCATTAACAGATAAAAAAAGAACAGCAACTGTTACGGCAGATACCCCTTGCACAGTAGCGAGTTTAAAAAAAGATAATTTCGAGCTCTTATTTGCTTCACGCCCTCAAACCGTCTTGAAACTAATTAAAGAAATGGCTGAAAAAATAGTTAATTTAAACCGGAAAATAGTTGAATTTAATCAAAAATAAGCAAATATAACGCCGTTTCTAAAATTTGTGACTAATGTCACTCAGTCTAGCAGACTTGAGCTAAATTCTTCTTAGTTAACTGCCGATAAAAAAATAGGTATTTGAGAGAACTATTGGTTTTTTAAATGTTTAATCTTCGAAAAATTTGGATAATCATATTCTGCCTAACTATCTTTTTAAGAAGTGCTCTTTTTGCACAAGGCTTTCCAAAAGAAGTTAGAGGTAGTGCAAGTGGTGATGAGTTTGGTTATTCAGTTGCATGTTCTAGCGATAAAGTACTTGTAGGAATCCCTGGAAAAGATGGATCAAATACTAACCTAGGGGCAGTTAGAGTTTATAATAGTTTTAGTTCTTCATTTAATGAGATTGCATTTCCTGGCAGTCCAAGTAGTAATGCTAGGTTTGGCCATTCAGTAGCTTTTACAAAAGATATTACAGGTGATTTTAAACAGGATATTCTTGTTGGCGCACCAGGCGATTTTGCTGCAGGGGCAGTATATGTTTTTAGTTCTGCACAAAATGCATCACCATTTTTTACATTTTTTGGCACTCAGACAGGCGAAAATTTAGGGCATTCAGTAATTGGTTTAAACGATCTTAATAGTGATGGAAGAGCTGAAATAGCAATTGGCGCGCCGACAAGGGATGAAGGTGGAAATAATGATGGTGCTGTTGATGTGCTTGATCCTAATGCTGCTGGATCTATTGTTATTGCCAATTTTACTGGTCAAAATGGAGAGCAGTTAGGCTTTAGTCTTGCAAATGGAAGAAATCTCGCAGGGACTAACCCTTCTTTAGTTGCTGGAGCTCCATTTGGTACAAACCATAATGGTAGAATTTATGTTTATAATTTATCTACTCAATCTCAAATTGGCAAAATTGAAGGACCCTCCGCCTCGCAAGATTTTGGCTATTCAGTTGACTTGATACCTGATGTAACAGGGGATGGGGTTTATGAAATTTTAGTTGGTGCACCTGCAAGTAGCACAGGATCGGGGTCTGCTTATTTGTTTTCTGGCTCTAGTATTAATACAGCAGCACCAAGAGTTCTTTGTGAACTAAGTGAATTGGAAGCCGGGTCAAAGTTTGGTTATTCAGTAAAATTTTTAGGTGATGTTAATGGAGATAGACGGCCAGACTTTGCAGTTGGCACACCTAATTCAAATTCAATTGGAAGTAATCAAGCAGCAACTAAACAAGGTGGTATTTACATTTATACTTATCGGGCTTTTGATAGTTCATGCCCATTACTTGCTGCAATTGGTGGTTTTGAAAGAACTAATGAGGAATTTGGTGTAGCAATTGCTGGTGGAGATAAATGTAATCGCAATTTGAATTCCAATAATGATTTTGTTGTTGCAACAAAAAGCGATGTAAATGGTACTGATTCAGGAAGTATAGTTTACTATGAGGGCGATGATTTTGATATTGGCCTACCTCCCGATGATGTTGATTTTAGTTTCAGAATTTCAAGAAATGGTGTTTTTGCCGCAATTCTAGATTTTAATCGCGATCCGCAATTTCACGGTTGTACATCTAAAGTTTTAGGAAGATATCAATTAGGCAAAAAAATAGGAGATGTTTTTGAAATTGCTGGTGGTGAAGTTAGAAATACTAGAAATAACGTTGCTTTTGCCGGATTAAAAAAATCTGCGGTTGTTGATGGAGTAAAGCCAATTTTGCATCTTGTTGTCCAAGTTGATTGCGGTACTGAAAGAGTTTATAGCAATGTATTTGCACGTTATATGAATTGCGATAAAGAAGGTGTTTTATTACCTGATGCCTGGATAAAAGATTTTAAAGATATTGCTGAAAACTTTGAATTAAAACCTGAGCATGATAGTGCAACTAATTCTAATTCAAAATTAGATAAAGTTTTTAAAAAACTTAGAAAAAATTTAAAAAACAATAGAAAAACTAAGAAAAAGAAGCACGGAAATAGATCTAATAGAAGACGTAGATTGCGTTAATACCTAAATTTAAACCGGTTCTTTAAGCTTCAAGTATTTTGGCCAAGGTTCAAATCCTAGTTCTTTTATGCATCATAAAGATGCCATTTTCCGTGTCAATCTCATGCAAAATTTATCTGTCTCTTTCCGTAAGCCTTCTAGCGATAGTTATATAAGTTATAAGGGTTTGGGCTGAAGCCAATCTCTAGCAGAATTAGTTCCTCAATAAGTTTTATTTTTCAGGTTCAGGATCTTCAAAGCTTTTAGTAGTAAACATATTGGGTGGAATCTATGTAGATCGAATCAGCTGAATCTCTCTGCGCTTGAGTCAAAGAAAATTGTCATTATATTATTTAGATAATCTTTTACACATAGTATTTTTTTTTATAACTATATTCAAAGTTTTTCTTTCAATTACTCTTGAATAATGACTTTTGTTAATCTTATGTTGTTTAGCATTTTATTAAATGGCATTCTAAGCGTATTAGTGATCGAGGTAAGAAAATGAAAGAAAGCGTTAATTATAATAATAAAAATGGTCAAGTTACAGATATTGTATATAACAAAGAAGAAGCGGATAAGGTTCTTCCGTTAATCAAATCTATTGTTCGTGATATCGTAGAAGATTTTGTTAAATTGCGTGAGGCTGGCAAAACTAAAAGAAAGGTAGAGTTGATTGAAGGGAAAAGATTTGAATCTAGTGTCTTGAATAAATTAAATGAGGACATTCAAAATCTTTCTAACAAGATTGAAGCTTACATTAATGAATTATCTCAGTTTAATATTTCAGTTAGAGATATTGAACTAGGCATAGTTGATTTTCCAGGACTTAAAGATGGAGAATCTATATTTTTATCCTGGAAACTTGGTGAGCTCGAAGTATTATGGTGGCATCCTGTTGATAAATGTTTTTCAGATAGAATGTTAATTTCAGTACCAACTTTGGATTAAGCACAATAAAAGCTACTTTGCTATTTAGTGATAGAACATGTACCAGGCGCATAATAGATAAAAAGAACTGTACTTATAGTCCATTTTTGTGCGGGGAGTATACTTATTCTCTACCAGCTATAGAGGTCAGCTATTATATTACTCAGTAAATTCTAAGATCGGCAAAAAAACAGGCAAACAAACCGGCAGAAAAGCCTTGTAGTTTATCTAACATCTTGATATATTTAGAAAAAATTTAATATACAGATCGGCAATTTTAAAGGCAAAATGTATAAAAATTGGCATCCTGAGCTAATCACTCCGACTATACCTCCAGAAGGTAATCCAAAGCTTGAAGATTTGGCTTTTGACCTAAGCACTAGAGCTAGTGAATTTGCTGGAAAATTAAATCCTGTAGTCCAGGCTGAGATTGGAGAGCTGGTGCGTTCAATGAACTGTTATTACAGCAATCTAATTGAAGGGCATAATACTCATCCGATTGATATCGAACGTGCTTTGAATGATGACTATTCAAAAGATAAAACAAAAAGAAATCTACAGCTAGAGGCACGGGCACATATTGAAACCCAGAAAAAGATAGATGAAGGCGCGCTTGAGGAACCAATTTACAGTACTCAGTTTATAAAGTCAGTTCATAAGGAATTCTTGTTTAAGCTCCCCCAAGAAATGTTGCTTGTAAAAAATCCAGACACGGGTCAGGAAAAGTTAGTATGCCCAGGCGAATTTAGAGACGGAGATGTGCGGGTTGGAGAGCACATAGCCCCTCCTTCAGAGAAATTGGCAAAGTTTTTAAGCTTTTATGAAGAGCAGTATGAAGAAAGGAATCTTTCTAAAATTCGAAAAATAATTGCGATTCCGGCGGCACATCATCGGCTGCTTTGGATTCATCCATTTTATGATGGTAATGGTAGGGTTGCTCGGCTGGTAGATCACGCTGCATTTCGAAAACTTGAAATAGGTAACAGTCTTTGGACTGCATCTAGAGGTTTAGCCAGACGAAGTGACGATTATAAGAAGCTATTAATGGGAGCCGATCAGCAGAGAAAGGGAGATCTTGACGGACGGGGAAACCTGTCTCTTGGTGCACTGATTGAATTTTGTGTTTTTTATCTGGAAGTCTGCTGGGATCAGGTTGATGATATGCGTACAATGCTTGAACCGGATTTACTACTAAATAGAATTGAAAATTATGTAAGAGAAAAATTGCAGCAGGAAAAACTTCCGAGAGGAAGTTTTGAAGTACTGCAATACGCGCTTTTACGAGGTGAGTTTGAGAGAGGGAAAGTAACCGAGATTACGGGCTACAAAACTCGACAAGCTAGAACTGTATTGACAGAGTTGCTAAGGCTTAAACTGCTGGTTTCAGATTCTCCAAAAGGTAAAGTTAGGCTCGGTTTTCCGATTGAAGCAGCAGGGGTTTGGTTTCCAAAGTTGTTCCCGATTATTTAGAACCATTTTGTAAGATTATCATAAAAAATAGCTGGGGTGACCAGAGTAAAGATTTTTTTAGTTGAATGGGGATAGCGGCTTTGGAGTTGCATCAGGATCGCAATCGCAATCTTCTTCTGGTGTTGCTTGAGGTGTGGCTTGTGGTTTTGGTGTAGGTGTAGGTGTTGCAAAATCGCCTGAATCATTATCGTCATTTGGTGTTGGAGTAGGGGTTTCTGATGAGTTTTTTTGATTATTATT
>JAGRAS010000160.1 GCA_020434465.1 Bdellovibrionales bacterium
CTAAGACTAAGACTAAGACTAAGTTCGAGACTAAGACCAAGGCTAGGATCCAGTTTAGGGCTTAGGCTGTAACAAATCCCTTAACGATCCCCAGTGATTGACACAAATTTTTTTGGGTGTCCTTTTATTCTAGCTATTTATTTTCTTTTACGATCTCTCTCCAAAGATTTTTTAAATCTAGCTGTTCAGATATTTCTTCAACAAGTGTTCTATCGTAATCTGAATTTTGGACAATCATCATCAAAAGATCTTGCTTAGACTTAGCACTTCCTTTAGAAATCCAGAGTAACTTAGAAAGAATAGCATCTTCAAGAGAAGCTATTTTCACTCTAACTTCTGGCAAGAGCTCTTTTACGACAGCTCTATTAAAACAGCCGGGAATTGTTTCTCCAACATGAAAATCTATCTTAATTAAAGTCTCTTCATCTATTGCTTGAAAAATTCCTTTGCGGGCAACTTCTTCTTTCACGACATCAGGATCAATTAAAAACTTTTTCGATAAAGTATTAATCAGAGTGGTAATAGCATTTTTTGAATCTAGACTTATTACAAAATCAATATCTTGTGTAAGTCTTGGCTCACCATAAAAAGAAGATACTAATCCACCCGTGACAAAATACTTAGAATTCAATTGCTCTAAATCGGATACAACACGTTTTAATGTAATAAAGATATCATCCATTTGGAGATAGCTGATTTAGTAATGCTTGGGCTTTTGGATCTGATAAATACATTCGTCTCGCTATTTTTATCTTTAGTTCAAAGTCACTAATTCCTGTATCATTGGAACGTATTTGATGAGCAAGCATATTTTTTACACTTGTATATAGAGAGCAAGTTCTCATAACTCTCTCTTTGGGCTCCATGTCCTTAAGACCTTTTCTATAAGCTTTTTCAACTGCATTACTCATATCTTTCATTGTAACACTTCTAAAATTAGTAGGAAAATCAATTAAATCTCATAAAATATCAGCGCCTTACCTCCCACAGTATCAAAACACCAAAGACTGACGATCTAAAGAAGAAGGACACCCAAAAAAGTTTATATAAAAATCAACCCAACCCAACATTTTAGTGGTGTTTTTCTCTGGGTGTCCTCTTAGCCACTACTAGAATTTCTAAGCTATTCTCTTAAAAACTTCAGCCGAATTTACAATATTGTTTACAGCAACTCTACAAGTTCCAAAGTGCAAAATTGAGAAGGTACAAATAATTTGCGCACCTGGTGAATAGCCTTCAGGGATTGTGTCATAATCTGCTCTAGACATTTCAAAAACAGTAAGTATATTTTCTCTGGCTTTTATATTCCAATTTTTACAACCTAAGCCTTTCAACACTAAACCTGGGTAACCAAAGATGCAGTCTTCTTTAATCAAAACTTCAAGCCTTTTTAATTCTGAACTAAGTATGTTGGCACTACCAGGTAAAATCCCTACTCCATCAAAGGAATCAGTATCATCAAATTTAAAACTATCAGATAGATACGCCGTTGAAAGACCTTCAGAAAAAACGACTCCCCCCTTTTTAGCAAAAGTGTGAATTTCTTTCCGAATCAACTTATTATCAGCTAATGACTGAGCATACTCTTTTAAATATGGGGCAGGTAAATAAACTCCGCCTATCCCGTCTGGAAGTGACTTATCGCTAATAGGAGAGAATTCAACTAAGTCAGCTCCGTAGTAGCGTAGTAATAATAAATTGTCTGCAAACCCTCCTGAGAAGCACCCATCTCTGGCAACAGCAATTCTAGTCTTTCTTTGTTTTGGGCTATAAGAAAACTTTTGAATTTCACTTTTTCCAGCAAGCTTACAAATTTTTTCAACTTCAGCTAAATTTATATTTTCCTCAACCAACAGAGACAGTCTTAAGATCTCACTTCTTGATATATTTGCTGCCTGATTAAGAAAAGATGCAGAAAATACATCCTTACACCTTAGTTCGCTTTTACTAATGCTACCTAAAATTGAGCCAATATTAGAATTACTATTTTCATCAGCTACCAAAATTTCAGCTTCTATCTCTACTCTTGGATCGAAAGGTTTCTTAGCAGGTTTATCAGTTAAAGCTATAATCTTACATCCTAAAGCTTCAGCGAGCGTCTGATCATAAGAACTTGCCTCAGCTAAATCACCAACACCTAAAACAATCAAGAAATCTGCTCCAGATGCGGCAACGCAAGCCATAGCACCAATTCTGTTGCGACTTAAATATTCTGAACTCAAACAAGCAACAGGTCTTAAACTCAGTCTTTCTAGTATTGCACTAGAAATAAAGTCTGTTTTACTTGTTGCGCAAGCAACAGAGTGATTAGCTTTTCTTAATTCATGTATAATACCAATCCCAAAGTTACGAATTAAGTCACTAGGTACAAATCCTGATATAAGAACTCTGGGAATCTCTAATAAAGCCATATAGTTTTTTAGCTTAATTTTGCTTTAAAATAAATAAGGCAATAATAAATTATACGACTAGTATTTTTTTAGCGTCTACGGAAAACTAGAATATTCTTCTCTTGCATTTCTTTTTTAGATCTAGTCCTTCCCGCACCTGAAATCACAGGCGTCGGCGGCAAGCACTTGATGCTTAACTCTGATGACCAGTAACTAGAAAGAGACTCGTCAATAAAATCAAGTAGTAGTTGCTGATGTCTATTAAGATCTTGCTGACTATACTCTTTTGATAACTCTTCAAATACAAAGACTACTCTCCCCCCAGGTTTCACAACTCTAGCAAGTTCAAAAGTAACTTCATTTATGAACTCTAACCATTCCT
This sequence comes from Bdellovibrionales bacterium, assembly GCA_020434465.1. The sequence continues at coordinate 2,773 of JAGRAS010000160.1, forward strand.
CTAGGTTTTTTGGCCCTGACAAGGCTGATTCAAGCTCAGCCCTTGAAACATCTGAAAACCATAACTTTAACCAAAGATTATCTAGATCTTGCTTACTCCGAATATAAGGAGGTGCTGTAACAACTAAATCTACAGAACCGTTTGCCACCCTTGATAAGTTCCTTGCATCTGTTTGAAAAACCGCATTTTTCGAAGATCTAAGCTTAGTTGAATATCCATCTCTCATCACCGAAGCTGTTTTCTTAAAAATTCTAGGTTGGACTGATCTATAATCAGGATACTGGCCACGCTCAATATTTAAAGCTTGCTGCTCTGTTGGCGACAAGGAAATACTTGAATACGTATAACTAGAAAAACTACCAGCACCGTGCCCGTGCAATAAGCTTGAAGCCACTGCAGATATAAACCCGACTACTCTACTTGGACTTGCTGAAATAAAATCTTTTAAATTAACAATCTCTCGGTAAGTATTTACATCATAAAATGCAGAAAAATACTTGTCGAAGTTAGTAAGCGCTATCGGCTTGGATAAACTTTGCAACTGTAAAGTTAAAGCTACCTCGGCGATATCAGCAGGCTTAAGTTTTGCCAAAGTGTAGGCAATCGCAATTGGATTAACATCAGCAGCTATTGTATCCCTACCAGTCAAGGCTGCCTGTAAGGCAACTGTTCCACTTCCAGAAAAAGGATCTAGGATAAGCTGTCCCGGAGTAGAAAAACGCTCTATGCAGTACTCTGCAATTTCTGGATTGATATCTCCTGGCAATGAGCATAGGGAGTGAAGCGAATGAACCTTTGAATCTCCTTGTTTAAGGGGTAGATTCAATTCTTCAACAGAAAACTGCTGTGATTCTACTAATTTAAGCGCAACTCGTGCCACGAAACCTCCCTTTTAACTAGATATCCTTAACAAACCTGAAAACGACCTAAAACAACAATACTCAATATATGCCCTTGGCTGGCAGCTTGGCTAGCGGAAAAAATTGAGACAAGGGATTAAATCAGCTTCTTGAGAGCTAAGCTACTGATTTAGTTCCTAACTATTTTTCTAAAATTTCAGATTTTTCTGTTAGATTTAATTCGGTTAAAATTGATTCGATACTTTCTTCCCTACCAGTACGACGATAGAGAGTTTTTAAATTTTCTAGGGCTATCTTGTCTGAAGAATTATCTTGCAATGCTGACCTTAGATTTTTTTCTGAGTCTCTGTACTTACCAAGCTCAAGCTGTGCCCATCCAAGCGCACTGTAAAGTTTTGCAGTTCTTTTACTCTCTTCTATCTTTAGTAAAATTTCTTCAGCCATAGATTCACGCTTAGTTTTAATCAAAACAATTGCTAAATTGACTGAAGTACTAACATCTTGTGGTTCTAATTTAAGAGCTTTATTTAGCGATAATTCAGCTCTTTCGTAAAGTTTAAGTCTTTCATAACAAACACCTAAAGCTCTTAAAACAGTAAGATTATTACTATCTATACCAGCCGCTGTCTCAAGATATTTAGCTCCGCGTGCACAGTCATTCAACTCAAGACTAACTAAACCTGCTCGAATTTGAGAATCTAAATGTTTATTATCTACTGCAATTGCAGAATCATAAAATACCATTGCCTCGTCAAATCTTTGTAAGCGTTCTAGGAGTACAGCAAGATTATAAAGCACTAATAAGTTTTTAGAGTCTATGTCTTTTGCTTTATAAAGATCAGTTATTGCATCTTCTGTTTTACCTTCAACTGATTTTATATGTGCAAGACCAACTAAAGCCTCAAGGCTATCTTTATCTTTTTCAATATAAGACTGATAAATATCTTTCGCTTGTGACAAGTTCCCAAGTTTTACTAGTGCATGAGCATGTGCAAAATCAAACCTATTACCAGGCCTAATTTCACTAGCTTTAGCAAAGTTAGTTACGGCTCCTTTTAGATCCCCTTTTTTTTCAAGTAATACAGCAAGATTATAATAAGATTCAGGCATAGATGGGCACTTGCTAATAGCCTCACGATATAATGTTTCTTCTTTAGCAGAGCT
>JAGRAS010000161.1 GCA_020434465.1 Bdellovibrionales bacterium
CTTCTGGCTTATACATCTCACCTTCCCCACAAAACCGATTTGCCGGATATGGGGGAATTAAAATCTCAGAAAATGACGCTTTCTCTGCAATTCTTGAAGGTCTACAAAGTGAAGATCCCTTTACAAGAGAAAGTTCTATAGACCTTACTTGCTCTCTAAAAATAGAACAAAACATCGATAAAGTTATTCCTATCGTAGCCGACTTAATTAATGATCCTGATAAAGGAGTAAGCCTAGCTGCCATAACTGCGATTGCAAGTTTTGGAAAAAAAGCCAGCATTGCCGAAGAAAATTTAAGAATTGCACTTAACAAAAATGATAATCATTTTAGCCATATTGCCTTTGCTTTATATAAAATTGGTGCAGATCCAAAAGAAGGCATAGATAAAATAAAAATACTCCTTAACATTGATGATAAGTTTATTAACCAAAAGCGAACCGCACTTCATCTTCTAGCTGACTTTGGAAAAATGGCTATGCAAGTAGCTGATGAACTAAAATCAATTTTGCGTTATGGAGAGGACAAGTCTAAAACAAACGATAGAACTTCTATTATTCCTTGCATTGAAAATGAGACCTTACTGCGTTTAGGAGTTCTGCATATTGTTTCACATATTAAAGCAGATGCAGCACCTTTACTTGATGCACTTTTTGATTCTATTAAGAAAGAACCTACCTCTGATGGTTATCCAAGCTATCTTGACTCATTAGCTGAATCAATTTCCAACATTGGAGCTTCTGCCGTTCCTTTTTTGATTAACAAGTTAAAAAATCCAGCCAAAGATGTAGCTGAACAAGAAAAATTTGTTGCGCTTAAGTCTTTAGCTTTGATTGGGCCTGATGCAAAAGAGGCCGCGCCAGAACTTTTTAAAATCTTACTAGAAACTAAAAGACGAGAATCAAGATACCCTTTAGTTCGAGCTTTAGTATCTATGGAAGAATCTATTCATAGCTTTTTAGAAGAAAAATTAAAATCTAGTGACATAAAAGCTTCTTGTTTAGCAATGGAGCTGTTTGCACAAATAGTCAAAGAACCAAATGCAGCTGACATAGCCTTATTAAATGAAAAGCTTACTCAGGGGCTACAAACAAATAATAAAAACCTTCTTACAGAAGCAGCATTCAGCATTAAAACTTATGTTCAAAATCTTTTAGGCCAAACTAAACCTACTCAAAGTTTGGACACTCAATGTAAGCTTACAGAAGCACTTGGTATAAGCGCTAAAAACCTGCTCGCCGCTAGACGTGTTGTGGGGGAAAAACTTGATGAGATAGTAAAGTTTGTAATTCCGTTTACAAGCAAAGATGCTGTTAAACCATGAATTGAACAACTTTTAGCCTCCCAAGATAAAGGGCTTAGTATAAGCAGGATCGCTCGGTTTTTAGGTCTTCATAAAAAAATAACAGTATCAGATAAAATTCAGTATGAAGGATCTAAAGAAAAATTACTTAGAATTGGGAAACTAATAGATCTAGATGAAGTAAGATTTCAAATTCTTTGCCTGAACTTACTCTCTAAACTAGGACCAATAGCAAAAGATGCTCTTCCTCTTGTTACCAGTATTGAAAAATCAAGTGAACTAGATATTGTTAAACGCGCTGCAAACAAAGCTAGAACTAGTCTTCAGATGGTGGCTTAAAAAGCTTATGTTTTGTCAAAAAAATTGAATTTACAGCTGCTTAGCTTATTATAAACCCTTGTTTGACTAGCTTACCATTCAAGCATAAGCTACTAGAATGTTTGAGAAAATAAAAGGCGTCTTTAGCCAACAAAGCAGAGTAAAAAATACTTATATGCCTCATGGGGAGTCTCGATCCTACCTCCGCGTACCAACAAATGAATTTATCTGTGACCACATCTCTCATCCGCTTGCTAGATTATTTTATATCATACTTGGAAGATTTAAAACCTTTGGTGATATCTGCGAGCAAACAGGAATACCGCGTGAAAAAATCCAAGAGCTCTTATTTGAATGCGCACCAGAGTTTGGCAGCGATATAATTTTGCATTCAAAAAGTAAAAAAACGCTTAAAAATGTTTACAAACTAGCAAATAAACCAAGTGATATATATTTTTATTCCATCAAACTTAATCCCAGTGATAAGGCTATTCGTTTCATTAAGGCATACTTACTTCCTAAAGAGACTCCAGAAGAAGCGCAAGTGAATGCAGAACGGAAAAAACTTAGGTTGGATCATCATTTCAACCGAAAAAGGCACAAATGAAACTAGATTCAGCTTTTAAGAAAGAGAATTTAGATGATTTCACAGCAGATAGTAGCGAGAAACTATCTGAAGCTAATTTTTCCCTAGATGCCTTGGAACTAACACTTAAAGATACTGTAATAAAATTAATTCCTGAAACTTCTGATGCCATTAAAAATCTTTTTATTGTAGATCAAAAAGTTCCTCAATGCTTAAAAGAATTTAAAGGTGAAAATTTTTCTGTTAAGCATTCCCTGCTATTAGCTTTCTTTAATAAAATTGAAGATCAACTAAAAGAAGTACCAATTAAAGCAGAGATACAAAAAAGTTTTATAAGACTAAAAGAAGAAGTTTTAATTATTACTGATTTTTGCACCCTGTTGAGTAAAGGAGCTGCTATAAAGACATTCCAATCTGATTGGAGAATTGACGGTAAACACTCGTATTTATCTAATGCCGCTGGCACAAGTTTTGTTTGGACATTAAATGCAGTCTCGCAAATAAGAAAAAACTTAGCTAACTATAACTCAACAGTTGCCAAAATTTATCAGTTACTTGACTCGATAAATCATGAACAAGAAACAGATTTAGTAATTGATAGAAAAGAAGAAAATACTCAAAAATCTAAAACTAAACTTTTAAAAACTCACTCAGGATGGAAATCAATACTTTCCGCTATATTAAGGGCATTGAAGTTAAAAATAAGTTCGGCCTTTTCTACTATAAAAAATGTTTCTAAGACTCTTACTGGGATAACAATGCTTCCACTGGTAGTAGTCTATAAAGTCGTAAAAGACTTTAGAAAAATAATTAAAGACTCATTTAAATCTGCAAAATCAATCTTACCAAAAGGCTTTAAATTCCTATCTCTTCCTCTTTCAGTCCTCTTTATTACGAAAAATATCTCAAGTAATATAAAAAGCTCAATCGCAAACAGCTTTAATAAACTACGAAAGATAAATCTTGAGCTATTTAGTAGAAAGCTTCTCTCACCTAAAAATTCAAGCGTTCAATTTGCAAGTAACTTGGATAACCATGGTTTGCTAAAAAAACTCCTAGATAATCCTATTAAAACCGGCTCAATTCATGGCCCAGATGAATTTTACAATCAACTAGCAGTAACAGATGCCTACGTACTATGCTCTAAACGTGGAGATTTAACTCGATTAGATGAGTTTCTTGAAAATTTCTGTAGCTCTCTTGATTCAACCTCACTTGCTTCAAAACTTTACCAAAAATATGCAGTGCCAACATTTACTCCTGAAGAATTTCATAATACTCCTGGAAGTCAGTTTAAAACTAGCTGCATGCTAGAAATCTCAGAAGGTGAAATTATACTTCCAGTACCTCCTGGATACGAAATGATAGGATTAAACTTTATTGATGCTAACAATAAAGTAATTAATCCTAACTCTGCTAATCAAGTGAGTATTTCAGTATTTGGGGGTTGCTCAGTTAATGCCCCAGTAGGAGCAAAGTTTGCAGTATATATATTAGCTGAAAAAGAAGTTGAAATCGATCATGAGTTATTAAAAGTTTTAAATAAAGTTCTGCCTGTTTTAAAAACTTTTTCCCCAGATTTATTAAAATCATTTAAATCAAAATTTACGTCTCAAACTTCTAAAACTAGCCCAGAAGAACTCTTATATGGTTTATTTGATAGTTATGAATTTAAGTATACGATAAATCCTTACATCACCTCTTTTCTTAAAGCAGCCGGTGAAAACTGGCTAGCAGCTATGCTAGGACTAAGAGCAGGAACATGCAGCCCTCTTTCAATTCTATTCTTATCACATGCTAGAGATCTCGGAATTCCAGCATTTTATTTAACAGGTAATATAACTGATAAATATTCACAGTCCTTTATTTTACAGCCTCGTCATTCTGTTGTTGGAACACTTGGGGACAAACCTAGATTATTAGATCTAACACAAAACGCAATTCGAGATACAAGATATGATTTATATCAACCAGATCCAGACTTTTGGAGAGAAGTTGAAAGAAAACTAAATGGTGCTACCGCAGAGCAAATATTTGAACTCTCAACTAAAATTAGAAAAAATATCGAGGAGCAAAGTCTTAAACCATCTGGAGTTTTTGACAGAATAAAACAGCTAGTAAAATCTAGAGCCTTAAGAACTAAAACTATCGAAGAAAAAGTAATTGGCCTTGGTCCTGAATGGATAAGTGCAACTAGAGAAAAATTTCTTACTGAAAATGCTGAGCAAAGTTATTTTATTAAATGTCTTGTTTTAGATGAATTTGTAGAAAAACTCGTTAAAACTGCTGTAAAAAAAGGAAACTCAGGAGAAGTTAGGAGCCTTATTAAATCAAGCGATCATAGCTTATTTCGCGCTAAAGCTTATGATTTAAATAAAGCTCAGAATCACTTTGACCAAAAAAGTATAGCAATTTTAAGAAACAAATTCGATCCAAGGCTTAAAGCAATTGAGTGTGCTATTAAACTAATTATTTCTGAGCAAACTGAAAAACATGAAAAGGAACAAAATATTTTTTGGCTTTTAGGTCAACTTTCTGGCGGAATAATTTCTATGCCCATGTTTAA
>JAGRAS010000162.1 GCA_020434465.1 Bdellovibrionales bacterium
GAAAAGCTTTAGAGCGCTACCCAGGTGCCTTAACCGCTGTGATATGTGCAGATAGCGCTGAAGCAAAACATGTGCTTAGTCTACTAAAACCAAGCTTTAGCCACGCAGTTAGATATGGGGATCAATTCAATTTTAGTTTTGAAGAGGGAATTATTGTAAGTGATCCACTAAGTGTAAAAGGATTAGAGTTTACAAATGTTTTAATTTGGAACCCTTCTATTCGAGTTTATAAAAAAGATGAGATTTCAAGAAACAAGTTATACGTGAGCTTCACTCGTGCCCAAGATAATTTAAGTATAATTACTTGGGGAAAGCCATCTCTATTACTTGAAAATATTCCTAATACATTCTTCAGATTGCATATCGAAGAGAAAGAAGAAGAAACTTCAGACTAATATCTTGGTAGATATGGGCCAGGTTTATACGATGTATTGGTTGAAATTTTTGCTAAAGCTGAGCTGCAAATATTTCTTGCTTTATCTATTCGTGCTAATTGGAATTGCTTAATAGCAGAGTGAAGAGGTGGAGCCAATGGGCTGTCACCAAAGTGGTTTAAATGATTTTCAATTGGCTTTAAAAAAGCTGTTTGTTTAAGTTCTTCAGATTCAATACGAGAAAAATTTGTAAAAGCTAATACATCCGGCCATCTTGAACAAAAGGCAACCAATCTCTCAACAATATCTCTATACAAAACTGGCATAGACTTACTTACCCACTGCACGCTAACTCCAACTGGTAGATCAACATAATTTTCAGGAACTACAACTCCAAAATGTGAATAAACTGGCAACCTTGCTCTAATTGCAATACCAAGAATCTCCTCAACTTTTAACTTTCCTGCTAAATCCAAGTTATTAAAAATTTCAAATTTGTGCTGGAGCTTACTTACATAGTTTGGATTATCTAGAAATCTTTCATTAATCAAAATCAAACTTTTAGATTGATTATTAGTTTGTTCAAGATACCTAATCATTGAACTTGATCGATCATAATACGATATAAACACTGCACCTTCTGGAACTTCGTTTAAAATAGCCTGGGTTTCAGCTAATAATACATGATCATTCCTGGCATTTGTTGCAGCTAGAGCAAGCGGAACTAAATAAACAGTTGGGAAAAGCAGTATAACTGAAATTGCTGTTTTCATTATTTGAGAATCTAAAATCAAACTAATTGCAACCACAAAAGTAATTACTGCATAAAGTGATAAAGGATTACAAAAATTTAATATCTGCATTTTATATGTATCTGGATCCCCAGATACAAAAAGAAAGTAGGCGTACAATCCTGCAAGTACAGCAGAACTCAATAAGCCAAGAACACTAAATTCTCTTTTTTTGAAATAAAAAAGCAAAAGTAAGAGCCACCCTAGAAGAAAAAATGGCGCCTCAGAAATCATGGTATCTAAAAAAGTCTTCAAGGAATAACTGCCAGCAGTGCTACCACTAAGCCCAAGAGGAAATAAGTAAAGTAAGAGGTCACTAATTGAAGTAAGTGGTGCATGCGCTAGATTAAGACTAGTGCTAGTTTTGATAAACAATAAGCAGTAAGGTAGTAACCCCAACCCAAGGCCACAAACAAATGCTCCAAGACGATCAAGTTTCTCTTTTGATTCTAGAGACTCAAGAACTTCAATATGTAAGCAAAGTAAAAATGGTGCCCAAATAAGAATTGCAATATTTACAGAAAGCCCTAAACCAAATAAAAGCCCAAGAAATAAACTATCATATGATGAAACGAATTTCTTATTCTTAGCAGCAAAGCTAAAATATAACAGGCAGCAAGAAATAAAATTAAACAAAGATGTTGTACCCACTATTGTCGCGCTATTCATAACAGGAATATAAATCATCCATAAAGCAGCAATAGCAAAAGAAAGTATTGAATTTCTAAGAAGAGAAGAGCAAATGAAAAACAAAATAAAAACCGATAAGCTCTGAAAGACTGCAGACATTATCGATAAATTTGCAATTGGATTTAATTGTAAAAAATCTACGAAACACCACGATAATAAAGAATAGAGAGGACTTCTTGGAGGATAAACAAGTTCATGCTTAATCGCAGCAGTTGCTAATTCTGCACTAATAGAATTTTGTGGACTAACCGCAGTGTTGGGAAAATATAAAAACCAAGCAACCAGTAATAAACAAACGCCAAATCCCCTTGATAAATAATCGTCTAGCTTTTTTCCTGTATTTGTATTCATATTTAAAAAAAATACTTTCTCTATCAGTCTTTGACAACGTAGACCTTGATAGACAATCATTTTTTGCTGAAATATCTCTTAAAATCCTCAATAATATCAATAAATTAGGATTTCATTATAATTTTTAGAAGCAAAGCCTAGCGAAGTGAAGATTAGTAAGTATTGAGGAATGAGGAGAACCTGAAATGTATCATTTAATAAAAGAGTGCAACCAGGCACGCTGGGCAATAAAAATACTGGCTCAGGATCTTTGTGGTCTAGAAAGAGAACAGAAACACTTAGTTTTAAAGCAAAGAACAGCAGAATTAAGTTTATGGGAACTTGAAAGATTAGAGATTTTAGAATTAGAAAAAAATAGCATTAATGATGTTATTAGAAACTCAATGGCGCATAGTATTAGCGAACAATATTAAGTCTAATAAATTACAAATAATTTAATCAACTTTGCTAATCGGAATTTCTCCTGATAAAGCTTTTTTAATTTTTGAAAATAATCCAAGCATAACAGCAATTTCTTTTTTTGTTGGCTTAATTCTTTTAAGTAAATTATGCACAACAGAGGGAATATGTGAAGGCGTGCCTTTGCCATAAAAACCAGAAAGCTCAGCAGAACTATCGACTAATTTTTCAAGCTGACCAATTTCATTTATATTGGCTAGTTCCACAATGTCTTTATAACTTTGCTTGCTTAAAGATCTTGTTATCTCATACATAACTAATGTAGCTGCTTGTGCTAAATTTAGAGATTCCAACTTTGCAGATGTAGGAATTTTAACTAAATGAGTACATAAATCTAAGTGTTCTTTTCTTAATCCAGTCGCTTCTGGGCCAAATAAGATTGCAATCTTTTTATTTGAGTCACCGTTAATGTTTTCAGCACATTCGATCAAAGTCATCCTTGCAAATCTATTAAGTGAGTCTCTAGCTGACAATCCAAATACAATATTAAAATCTTTTAATGCATCTTTTAAATCTGAAAATTCTTTAGAGTTTTTTAAAATGGAGTCAGCAGCTCTTGCAGTAACCCAGGCCTTATCTTCTGTATATTTTGGATTTACCAATCGCAAGTCTTCAAAGCCAAGATTTAGCATGGCTCTCGCTACCGCACCTACATTTAAACTCTCTTGTGGCTCAACTAGAATAATTGAAATTACTGAACCAAGACTATGGTCAAGGAAATTATCTTTTTGCATTTAACTAAAATTTATTGCTTTTTGCTTAGATTCAGTAGCAAATGTTTCATCTTCCAGAGTATCTGCTTCAACATTCTGGAATTCTCGAGTCCCAGTTTCAATCGGTTCTAATACGGGAATTTCATCACCGCCGGCTGCACCTAACTCTTTAAATCTGCGAGCACTAACTAAAACTCTACTTTCAAGTGTCCCTACACCCTCATTATAAGCCTTTACTGCTCCTTCCAATCCACGTTTTAACTTATCAAAAGAAGTAGCTAGTTTCTTTATTCTCTCATAAAGCTCTTTACCAAGTTTACTTATAACTTGCGCGTTTTCAGCTAATTGTTCTTGCCGCCACCCATAAGCTACAGATCTTAGTAGTGCAATTAAGGTTGTAGGAGTAGATAAGATAACTCTTTGCTCAACCCCGAATTCTATTAAAGATGGATCTTGATCTAATGCAGCACTAAAAAAAGGTTCTCCTGGTAAAAATAAAACTACAAATTCAGGTGTTGGCGATAGACTATCCCAGTAAGATTTATTAGATAAAGCACTTAGATGTTGCCGAATATGTCTTGCATGTTCCTTTAGTTTTAAAATTTTTCGATCTTCATCTGATTCCTCTAGCGCTTCAAGATATGCTTGTAGCGGAGCTTTTGAATCAACAACAATCACTTTGTCGTTTGGCAACCTGACAATCATGTCTGGTCTTAATTTTTTACTTTCAGAATTAATAGTGGTTTCTTGTAGATTAAAATCACAATATTCAAGCATTCCGGCCATTTCTACAACTCGTTTAAGCTGTATTTCTCCCCAACGGCCTCTTGTAGTTGGAGCTCGCAAAGCTTTTATCAAGCTTGAAGTTTGATCTCTTAATACTACCTGTGTTTCTTGCATTAAATTGATATGTTTTTCAAGACTAGCGTATGCTGATGTTCTTGTTTTTTCTATCTCTTCAATTTTTTCATTTACATTTCCAAGCGATTCTTTAATTGGCTTTACAAGCTCATCAATTGCAATTTGGCGTTTTTCTAAATCACCTTTGGCTGTCTCTTGAAATTTTGATAATGTTTCCCGCGCCAAATCCAAAAACGATTGATTATTACTTTTTAAAGCATCAGAGGAAAGTGCTTTAAAAGCATTAGCAAACTCTTCTTTTAGATCGCTTAGTTCGAGCATGCGTTTTTCGAGTCCTCTGATATGCTCGCTAAGCTTTGAAGACTCTTTAGTTAGCTCTAGTACCTCTCCTTCTTTTTTTATCAACTCTTGCTGGTACTCATCCCCAACTGAAATCTCTGTTTCTAACTTTGCTGCTAATTTGGCAGACCTAATCGCACCAATTAATAAGCCAAAAAC
>JAGRAS010000163.1 GCA_020434465.1 Bdellovibrionales bacterium
TCAAGGCTATAATTTTTAGCTGAAGAGATAATACAAAATACTTTTAAACCTTTTGTTTTTAGAATTTTAGCGATTGCAAGGCCATCACCACCATTATTTCCTGAGCCACAAAGTATACAAATCTTTTTATCAGTTAAATAAGGCTCAATCGCTAAGATAACAGCATCTGCGGCCTTTTGCATTAACTCTAAGGAGCTTATTCCATTTTTTATGGTGAGTTTATCTATAAGCGCCATTTCTGACTTAGACGCTAGCAAGTTATCATAATCTCTTCCGGTAAAGCTTATAGCTTGTTTTAGCATTATTTATTGTACTCAAATAAATACTATACGGTACCAATTGCAGCTTCAATTTCTTTTGCAACCGCATTTGCGTATTTTTGACAAAGCTTCTCATCTTCGCATTCAACCATAACTCTTGCTTTATTTTCTGTTCCTGAATATCTGACAACTAGCCTGCCATTGCCTTCCAGATTTTTTTCTGTCTCACCAATAACTTTCTTAATCTCAGGAATAGTGTCAAATTCAACTTTTTCCCTAACTTGAACATTAACAAGTTTTTGGGGAAACTTAATGTAGTTAGCCGTGAGTTCTGAAAGCGATTTTCCACTTCTCTTCATAATAGCCATTAGCATTAAGGCTGTTAACACCCCATCTCCTGTTGTTGCGTATTCTCTAAAAATCGTGTGCCCTGACTGTTCGCCACCCAATTCAGCATTAACTTTATCCATTTCTTCTAAGACATAACGATCGCCTACAGGTGCTCTAATAACTTCTATATCATAAGGCTTTAAAAACTTTTCTAATCCTAAATTAGACATAAGTGTTGCAACAATTTTGCCAGACTTTAATAAACCACGCTCTTTCAAATCAATTGCACAAATAGCAAGAGTCATGTCTCCGTCTATTAAATTTCCTTTTTCATCAACGAATAATGCTCTGTCAGCATCTCCATCAAGAGCAATTCCAATATCAAGGTTATTTTCCTTAACAAGCTTACTAACAATCTCAGGATACAAACTTCCAAAACCAGAATTTATATTTCTTCCATTAGGGCTTACGCCGCGCGAAATTACATCAGCACCTAATTCTTCGCAGGTTTGTGGGCCAACTAAATAACCTGCTCCATTAGCACAGTCAAAACCAATTTTAAGCCCTTCTAAAGTTAACTCACGCGGGAAGCAACTTTTAAGATAAACTATATACCGACCTTTAGCGTCATCAATTCGATAGGCTTTTCCAATACTTTGTGGGGTAGAAACAAGAATTTTTTCTTGATTATCAATGATATTTTCAATTTCTAACTCTTTTTCATCGGCTAGCTTATTTCCATCAGCGGCGAAAATTTTGATTCCATTGTCTTCAAAAGGATTATGTGATGCTGAAATCATAATTCCAGCATCAGCACGCATGCTTTTTGTTAAATAAGCCGCTGCTGGAGTAGGTATAGGGCCTGAGAGCTGAACATTTACTCCCTGAGAGGTTATCCCTGCTGCAAGCGCAGATTCAATCATATAACCTGACAATCTGGTATCTTTGGCAATTAGAATTTTATGTTTTTTACCATCACCTGTGAAAATATGAGCAATCGCTCTACCTATTTTTACTAAAGTTTCAGGATTTAAAGGGTTTTCACCTGCTCTAGCACGAATCCCATCTGTACCAAAATATTTACGAGAGTTCATTTAATTCGACCTTGTAACATTAATTGTTTTTGTGTTTATATTTAAAACATCGACCCCTTCTAACTTATCAACTTGTAAGCTGTGTTGCTGGGTTCCTGAAAAGTCTTTTTCAATTCTTACATAAGGAATTATGTTTGCTTCGCTTAATGAATCTATTAACTCTAAAGGTCCAGACAACTGGACACTAGCTGTTTTTAAGTTAGCCTTATATGCGCCAGAAACAGCCCTGATTTCTATTGGAAGATCTGTAAACTCTCTTTCAGCTTTTTTAACAGCTACATTAACAGTAACTGAAATTTTCTGCCTACCAAGCTTAGTAAATTCATTCGGCAAAAGAACAACAGCATCAATAGTGCTTGTTTCAGAAATATCCCTTAAGTCTATTGGCGCAGTTTCAAGATAAGGGAGATTCATTAATAAGGTTTGCGGGCCCGTTGTTTTAATCGTTTTAGGATCAGAAATAATGGACTTTAGCTCTAAACTTTTTGAAACTTCTCCAAAAGTGCTAACTCTAACTTTTATAACCTGCTCTACTTTGTCATCCAATCTTAATACAAGTTTTGCCGGTTCTATTCCATCTATTTTTACACTTGGTGGCAACTCAAGTTCATTAGTATTAATTGGCACTTCTAAGGCATTAACATTAATTCCTTTTGGCAAGTTTACTTTAAGAGCCGATGGATTAGTTGCTATTTTAGAAACTAAGTATGATGGGCCTCTTAAAGTAACTCTTGCTTGTAAATTTGTAGGTTGCAAAATAATTTTATCATCAGGCAAATTCTTTATTTCTATAGGTAAAATAAATGAGATGACACTATTCTGTAATCTGCCATTAACGTAATAGGCTAGCAAACAAGCTGTCAGTAGAGAAAGTAATTTTAGTGATAAGTTTTTTCTCATTCTACCTCAACTGAAACTTCATCGTTTTTTTCATCAGATAGTAATCTATGTAGAGAGTCCCGTAACACTGAACCGTCTAAGTTCCTTATCATCCTTCCATCTCTTACTAAAGAAATCGCACCTGTTTCTTCTGAAACAACAATAATTACTGCATCGCTTCTTTCAGATAAACCAATTGCTGCTCTATGCCTTGTGCCAAGACTTGGATCTAAATCTGGATTAAAACTCAACGGCAGCACACATCCAGCAGCTCGAATCTGCCCCCTATCAATCAGTACCGCTCCATCATGCAAGCTTGAACCTTTAACAAACAAGCTGAATAAGAGTTTTCTGTTCAATTGAGCATCTAATATAACAGCATCTTCAACAAACTCATCAAGCCCAACTTCTCTTTGAATAACAATTAAGGCGCCTAATTTTTCTTTTGCAAGATTAGTACATACCAAAGTGATATCTTCGATTGCTTTATTATATAAAGTCTTTCCCTCAGATCTAAATATCCTTTGCAAACCAACTTTAGTTAGAGCACGCCGTATTTCATCTTGAAAGACAACAACAACAATTAAAATAATTGAACTAAGAAAATTTTCTAGAATCCAACCTAAAGTAACGAGACCAAAAGGACGGGCAAGAAAATACAAGGCTACAATGAAAGTCAAGCCTACAAGCATCGGAACCGCACGAGTCCCCTTGATAATAAGCAAAAGTCGATAGAGCACTATCCATACTAAAACGACATCGACAATATTTCTTGCCGTATTAACATTAAATCCAAAAGAATCAAGCATTCACTTCCCTATTCTTGGCTTAAAACATTAACAGTTCTAACTAGACTGCAATGGAGACATTTCCATCATTATCAGTCCCACTTCCCTCATCTCCACCTCCATTTGGATCAGGAATTGGGTCTTCTCCTTTAATAATCCTTTCAATATCCTCAGCGTCTAAAGTTTCTTTTTCCAAAACTTCTTCTGCAAGTCTATGCAGAATATCTAAGTGCTTCTCTATAATATTAAGAGCTTTTTGATATGCAGTGTCTAATATCTTTTTAACTTCCTTATCGATTTCAATTTGAGTTTGCTCTGAGTGCTCTTTTGGCTTTCCAAAATCACGTCCTAAAAAAACATGCTCGTCTTTACTAGAGTAATGAATTGGCCCTAGCAACTCGCTCATCCCCCACTCGCAAACCATTCTACGCGCTATGTCAGTAGCTCTTTCTATATCAGAACTTGCGCCTGTAGTTATTTCATCAAAAACAAGTTTTTCAGCAATTCTACCACCAAAAAAAACAGCTAGCTGATCATCCCAATAAGCTTTTGTGTATGTGTGTTTATCGTCTTCAGGTAGTTGTTGCATCAACCCTAATGCCATACCTCGAGGAACAATAGTCAACTTATGCACAGGATCTGCATTTGGTAGCATTTTAGCTACTAATGCATGCCCACCTTCATGATAAGCAGTAGTTTTCTTTTCTTTATCAGAAAGCAACATTGAACGCCTTTCTGCACCCATCATCACTTTATCTTTTGCATATTCGAAATCGCCTTTTTCAACTGCTTTCTTATCAAGCCTTGCAGCATGAAGAGCAGCTTCATTAACTAAAATTTCTAAATCTGCTCCTGAAAAACCAGGTGTCCCTCTCGCAATCAAATTCAAATCCACATCTTCAGCTAATGGAGTTTTGCGTGCATGCACTTTCAAAATACCGAGTCTGCCATTAAGGTCAGGTCGTGGTACAACAACACGTCTATCAAACCGCCCTGGTCTTAACAGTGCAGGATCCAAAACGTCAGGCCTGTTTGTAGCTGCAATTAAAATCACTCCTTCATTAGATTCAAAGCCATCCATTTCAACAAGAAGCTGATTTAATGTCTGCTCTCTTTCATCATGACCGCCGCCCATGCCAGCTCCCCTGTGTCTGCCAACAGCGTCAATCTCATCTATAAAAATAATACACGGTGCGTTCTTTTTTCCTTGAATAAATAAGTCACGAACTCTAGAAGCACCAACACCAACAAACATTTCTACGAAGTCTGAACCTGAAATACTGAAAAAAGGTACTCCGGCTTCACCC
>JAGRAS010000164.1 GCA_020434465.1 Bdellovibrionales bacterium
GGCCGATGCCTTAGCAATAAGACAGCAGAAGGAATTAGAGATTTGTGTTGGAGGTCTCAAAGCACTTGGGCATGCAGATGAAAATGGTTTAACTGCAAAAGGAATTTGGGCTGCAGAACTATGCACCAGCTTAGTTTTAGATCTTGCGGAAGCAATTGATGAAGGATTATTTTTTGATTTACAGCTTGAAGAGTTAGCTGGACTTGTAGCCTCTCTTTCTGGCGATTCTTATCGTCAGTATTTAAAAATTAGAAAAAATCCAATTAAAAAAGAATATTTTGAATCTTTAGATGAGTTAGTTAAACGGGTGAGGGCTTTATACCATGGTAACTTGACTCATGAAGGAGAGGTTTTAATTGATGCCTCTTCCACTGTTATAACCTGGCTTGAAAGTGAAACTTGGGCTGAATTTTCTGGTTTATTAAGACTTTCTGGTGCAGCAGAAGGGGATGTTGCAAGGTTAATTACTCAGACTGCCGATCACTTAAATCAGATTTCTAGACTAAGGGAAAGTCACCCAGAGTTGGCAAAGCTTGCACAAGAGGCTAGGGAAAAATTATTAAAACCACCTATTGTTGAAACAATTGTTGAGAATTAGTTATTCGTAATTTTTTGCTCAACTAGATCGCTATATCCGCCAGCATTTTCAACATTATTAAAACCATTTGCTAGTAGTTCTGTTTTCGCTAACCCTGATCTGCGACCGCTTCGACAGTATACTACCACTTTTTTTTCTTTAAATTGAGATATCTCTGAAATTCTATTTCCAATTTCGTCATGCGGAATATTTATCGCATTTGCTAAATGACCTTCTAAGTATTCATCAGGGTTTCTAACATCAATTAGTAAATCAGCATTGTATATATTCATATTAACCTTATTACCAGCCACCTCAATATTTCTATTTGTAGCATAGCTTTCAAACGGTGAATCAGAGTTCCCATTTACTTTAGTATTATTACTAGAGTTAGAGCATGCAACTATAAAACAACAAAAAAATATAGATAGAATTGTTTTCATATTTCACCTGTTTTTTTTATTTTTTAAACTAAAAGCATTTAGATTACAAGTTCCCAGATCATCTCATACATCAAAAATCTACAAGTCTTTCTGTAAAGAAATATGCTCTATTATCAAAAAATGCGAGCTGTTGTTAGGCGTAAATGTGTAAGCCCTGATTAAATATTAGACTAGCTGGCGAAGCTAGCTTATGAAAACATATTGCTAACTATTGTTTGAGAAGATAACTTATTGCAAACGTTTTTCTATTATTCGACTATGATTTATAAGTTATTTCTAGCAGGTTCAAAGGAGAGTTAAATGAACATTTTAGTTCCAATTAAGCGTGTGCCAGATTACGAGGCAAAGATAAAAATTAAGTCTGATGGTAGTGGTGTAGAAACAGATGGTATTAAATGGATTGTTAATCCTTTTGACGAGATAGCCGTTGAAGAGGCAATAAAATTAAAAGAAGCTGGAAAAGCTAATGAGGTTGTTGTTGTAACTATAGGTCCTGATGATTCAGTTCAGCAGCTTAGATATGGAATGGCAATGGGAGCTGATAGAGGAATTATAGTTAAGCATGATGGTGAAATTGATTCTGACTTAGCTTCTAGAGTTTTGCAAAAAGTTTATGAGTCGGGTGATTTTGGTTTGATTATTATGGGTAAGCAATCAATTGATTCCGATGCTAATCAAACGGCTCAGCTTTTAGCTGCAAGACTAAATATTCCACAAGCTTGTTTCGCTTCAAAAGTTGAGCTTGCGGATTCTTCAGCAATTGTAACTCGTGAGGTTGATGGAGGATTAGAGACGATAAATGTTTCTACCCCATGCGTGATTTCTACTGACTTAAGATTAAATGAGCCAAGATATGCAAGCCTACCAGGAATTATGAAGGCAAAGAAAAAGCCTCTAGATGAGAAGGTTTTAGCAGATTTTGGCGTTGATGCAGCGGTTAAGATAAAAGTTCACACGATGACACCTCCTCCGGGGCGTTCTGCAGGACGAAAAGTAGAGAATGTGGCCGAGCTTGTAACCGCACTTCAAAGTGAAGCTAAAGTTTTATAAGGATAAAAAATGGGAAATATTCTAGTTTACTTACAGCAAGATGATAATGGAATTACAAAAGCCTCAAAGGCTGCAATTAATGCCGCAACACAATTTAAATCATCAGCCTCTAAAGGTGAGTTGATTGGTTTAGTGCTTGGAAAAAATGCAAAAAGCGCAGCAGAAAATGCTGCCAAGCTAGGGTTGTCAAAAGTTATTTTTTCTGAAGATGTTTCAGTTGAGAATTATTTAGCAATTCCTTACACCGATGCAATTCTTAAAGCTTGTAATGCAAACAACTGCGATACTGTTATGGCAGCAGCTACTACAACAGGTAAAGATTGTTTGCCAAGAGTTTCTGTTGGCTTGGACGCTGGGCAAGCTAGTGATATTATAGGCGTTGAGTCTGATGGTAAGTTAATTAGGCCGATGTATGCAGGTGATGTAATTGCTACGGTTGAGTTGCTTACAGATAAGAAAGTTATTTCTGTAAGACCAACTGCATTTGATCCTATTCAAGAGTCTGGTTCAGGGAGTGTTGAAGAACTTTCAGGCCCGTTTGGTACTGAAAAAAATGGAGAGCTAGTGAATTTTGAGATTTCAGGTGGGGATAGGCCTGAGTTAACTGAAGCAGAGATTGTTGTTAGTGGTGGCAGGGCAATGCAATCAGAGGAAAATTTTGAAAAGTATATATTTCCTCTTGCAGATGCACTTGGGGCCGCTGTCGGTGCTTCTAGAGCGGCCGTTGATTCTGGGTATGCTCCTAATGATTGGCAAGTTGGGCAAACTGGAAAAGTTGTGGCTCCAAATCTTTATATAGCTATTGGTATTTCAGGAGCTATTCAGCATTTAGCTGGGATGAAGGATTCTAAAGTTATAGTTGCAATTAATAAAGATCCTGAAGCCCCTATCTATGAAATCGCTGACTACGGGCTTGTTGCTGATCTTTATCAAGTCGTGCCTGAATTAACTGAGGCGGTAAAAAGCTTGAAGTAGATTTTTCACTGCATAGAAACTTTTGCAAATTAAGATTTATTCATGAGCAATAGGACTCGAAAAAGAAAAAGAAATAAGCAACTGCTGATTTTGTGTTTAGTTTCAGTTTTTACTTTTTGGCTGTTTAGCTATTTAGTTTCTTTTGTTGAAAAAAACGCATTAGAAAAGGTTGTTTTTATTAATCCAGATTCGAGTCAGGCAAGCTTTTATTTGGAAGTTGCGGATGATAATGCGGAGTGCGCAAAAGGTCTAATGTTTCGTAAAGCTGGAGATCTTGCGGATGATCAAGGGATGATTTTCATTTTTCCTGATGAGAAGAATCAAACGTTTTGGATGAAGAACACTTATATTTCACTTGATATAATTTTTATTGGAAGCGATCTGGAAGTTAAAGGAATTCTACAAAATGTTCCAACTCTAAGCACTGAATCAAGGAGTATTAATAAGGCAAGCAAATTTGTTGTAGAGCTTTTAGCAGGTACTGCAAAGCAAAAAGGTATTAAGCAAGGAAGTAAACTTTCTGCAGATTTTTTAAGGTCATATTCTTGAAAAAGTTTCTAGTTTTAGTCTTTTTATTTTTCTCGCTAAATACGTATGCCGATGATTTGATTTATTTACCTAGAAATCAATATCCCTTAACTATTGAAAGGTTAAGTTTGATGCCACAAAGTGCAGAGGTTCTTGAAGCCTCGAGTTTTAAGATCCGTTTTCTTAATACTTGGACTAATACTGCAATTATTAAAGACTCGTATATAATTGATCAGGAAACTTTTAGTCTTAGTCCTTTGCTAGAATATGGTCTCAGTGAGGATTCGAGTGCAGGTGTAGAAATTCCTATATTGTGGAAAGGGGGAGGGCGCTTAGATGGATTTATAGATTCTTGGCATAGCTTTTTTGGATTGCCATATGGAGACCGTAGACGCTTAGACGACGATAAGAATTTAGTTTCTGGAATTCAAAGTAATGGAAAAGGTTTTGATTTTAATGAGTCTGGATGGGGATTTTCAAGTCCAATTCTGAAGTTGAAATATCAAGCATTTGAGTTTTCAAAAGAAAAAATTTCTCTTTTATCTGAAGTTTCTCTACCGTCGCTTAACAGCAAATATGGTCATGATGGGACGGATCTGAGTTTAGGTCTAATAGCAAGTTATGTTGGAACTTGGTTTAAGTTACATAAAGGGATTAGCTTTTTCTATTACACCGATAATAAAAAAGACAATTTAGAGTACGAAGCATTTCATGTTGAGGGATATGCTTTAGCAGAAGCCTCCTTGGCTCAAAAACTAAGTCTTTATTTAGGTCTTAGTGGTGCTTCAAGTATGTTAAAAAAATTGCCTGAGCATTCTGATTATCAAAGTTACCTTGATCTTGGTTTAAGCGCTGATATTAGCGGTTTGATATTGGATTTCGGAATAAGAGAGGATATTAGCCCGGGTGATAGTTCCGCAGATATAAGTTTTATACTTAATGTTAGATCGATATTTTGAAATCGCTTTAAACAAACTCAACTAGTAATTGATTATTGCTAACTTCTTCGCCAGCTTTTACATGAATTTTTTTTATCTTAGCTTTTTTTGAAATTGTAATTTTATT
>JAGRAS010000165.1 GCA_020434465.1 Bdellovibrionales bacterium
TATAAGCTCATCTAAATCATCAGCAACGAGATCTACTACTTTTAGACTCAAAGCTTCTTTTTCTGTAATTGAACTACTTTCTTTTACTGCTTGCTCTGCCCACTTAACATTTCTACCACGTTGTTCAGAAATAGCTTTAACCATTGAAATGGTGCTGTTTTCGGCTTTAGCACGCATATCTCCCTCGATATCCTTACCGTCACCAGCAACAGGATGCGCTGCCCCAATAGTGGTACCTGGTGCCATTGCCGCAATATGACCTGCTAAAGTTAAAAAGACTCCTGCTGAAGTCGCAGAAGCTCCAGTCGGCGATACATAAATCACAATTGGCACCTTAGACGAAAAGATCTTCTGAATCATTTCTTGTGTTGTGTTCAGCATTCCGCCAGGAGTATCTAAAGTTAATATAATCAACTTGGCATTATTGTCTTCAGCAGACTTAATAGTGTCTTCCAGATAGCCTTGAGTACCAGGAAGAATCATCATATCCATATCCATTACAGCTATATGTTCACCGCCGACATTAGACTGAGTCTCAGCATACAAACTTGTGAAATTAATTAAGATAAAGAAATAAATAATTGCTAAATTTAAAAAAGATTTTTTAGGCAAAATTAACTCCCATTTTTGACATTACAATTTTTAAATGACCCCAGAACTCTTTCTTTAAGTTTGGAGAGGAAGAGACTTCTTCTAAGGAATGAGTAATAATAAAATCTTTTCCCTGATAACTTAAAAGCTCACCTCTAGTTTTCTTAAAATCCAGTGGTAAAAACCTTTCTGCAGTTTGATCTCCTAATATGATTGAGATCTCTGGCATTCTGTCAGCAATAGTTAAACATAGGTTCTCTTTTGTATCACTCATTCTTGAGCAATCAACGATACTAACGTGCTCAGGCATTAACTTCATTCCTTTTGAAATTGCAGCATGTAGCAATTGGCCTGCTGACGATTCAAATGGATGAGTTTTCCATGGGCTTAAACTAACAACAAAACATACGCCTACCTGGCCACTACCCCAAACAAAATCTATAGCCTCATCCACACTAGAACTATCAGTGCTTAAATCTTCAAAAAAAGAATCTCCAATCCCAAAAGGATAAAGATCTTTTATATGCTCCAAGTAATAGGCAAATTCTTTAAGTTCTAGTTTATCTTCCATAATTTAAATTCTATAATTTAAATTCTATTGACTGCATCTAGAATCTTTGCAGCAACTCTACTTTTATAAGCGGTTGCAATTTCACCTTGCTTACCGTCTTTGTCTAAAATCCAGACCCGATTAGTATTATGATCTAAAGAGTCCTCGGCATGATTACCCACTACGATATCTACATGTTTTTCATTTAACTTACGCCTTACTTCTAAAATCAAGTCTTCAACTTCTCCCGTTTCAAGAGCAAAACCTACCAAGATTGGTTTTTTATCTGCTCCGCGCCGATCTCCTAAGATCTTTAAAATATCCGGGTTAGGCTCTAAATTAATTACTTTTGCAGCCGAACTTTTCTTAATTTTTTCTTTATGTACTTCTGATGGTCTAAAATCAGCAACAGCAGCAGACATAATAATAACATCCGGTTGAGTTTCTGCATCAAATGAGTTTGCTAATACTGCGTCATGCATTTCTACAGCAGTATTAACTTTAATCTGTTTTATAGATTCAGGAAGTTTAAGTTTGATTGGACCATGTATTAAAGTTATCTCAGCGCCACGGCAATAAGCCTCAAGCGCAAGCGCAGAACCCATCTTACCAGAAGATCTATTTGTAATAAGACGAATTGGATCTAGAGGTTCATGAGTTGGTCCAGCAGTGATCAACACCTTCTTCCCTTTAAAGTCTTGCGGACTCAAACTTCTTCGTACTCGATAAAAAATTTCCCACAAGTCAGCAAGCCTCCCCGCTCCATTCCAACCGCAAGCCAACTCCCCTACTCCAGGCTCAACAATCTGAACATTTCTTGACTTCAAAAGTTTCAAATTAGCTTGAGTAGCTGGGTTCTCAAACATATTTACGTTCATTGCGGGAGCAACTACAATTGGAGACTTGCATGCAAGAGCAGCAGCTAACACTGGAGAATCTGCCATCCCGTAGGCCAGTTTTGCAATCACATCAGCTGTTGCAGGAGCAATTAAAAACACATCTGCCCAATCAGCTAATTCAATATGCTCAATTGCAGAGCCATCTGCAGGATTCCAAAAGTTATCACTAACAGGAGTCCCTGTAATACTTGAAAAAGTAGAAGAACCAACAAATTCTTTTGCTGATTCAGTCATAACAATTTTTACCAAGTACCCCCTCGAAATAAACATTCTTGTAAGCTCGACTGCTTTATAGGCTGCGACAGAACCCGTTACGCCTATGACAATATTTCTTTTTTCATTATCTATGACCATTTAATACTCAACTCAGAAAAGGGTTATTATCTTTTTCGAAACCAACAGTAGTATCAGGACCATGCCCTGATAGAACTTTTGTTTCATTAGGCAAACTAAAAATCTTCTCTTTAATACTATTAATCAAGGTTGAATGATCGCCACCTGGAAGATCTGTTCTACCAATTGATTGAAAAAACAAAGTATCACCAGCAATCAAAGTATTATCTTCAACTGAATAAAAGCATAAATGACCAGGAGAATGCCCTGGTGTATATAAGACTTGAAAATCTGCACCTGCAAAACTCAAAGTTTCTCCTCCACTTATATATACATCTGGCTCAGGACAGTTTTCATAATCCTGTCTTGAAAGGCCATACATATCGGCGATTGAAAGTAAGCCCTCTCTCATAAAACTTTCTTCTTGATGCCCAAAAAGTTTAGCCCCTGTTTCTAATTTAAGCTTATTTACTCCACCACAATGATCTATATGTGAATGAGTTAACCATATTTGCTCTACATTAAGATTGCGACTTTTAATTTCCCGAAGAATTCTAGGAACATCACCACCAGGGTCAATTACTACAGCTGACTTGTCTGCCTCAGAAAAAACAATTCTGGCATTCTGCTGAAACTCAGTTACTACTAAAGTGATATATTCTCTCATTATCTACGCAGTTTAACTACTTGGTTCACAGTACGCCAGGTTAATGCGTAGGCTTTTATGGATTTTTAATAAGCTAAGTTACTGTATTTACACGAGTTATTATTAGCTAATAATTCTTTTTAGCCTTCCCTAAGTACTAAGCCCATTTTTGCAACTTATAGCTCACACTATTAATCAAATCAATTTTTATGCCGACCTAGTATTTGGCTTTGGGAATAGCCGGGTAAAGAATGGAGAAAAATTTTAGCGAACAACCTGAACGAGTAAACTTGTACTTACAAGATGGGTACCGTTACGTCCTAAACGGCTGGCTTCCGGCAAACCCAATAATCGTAAGTCATGTTCAACAGTCGTTCAATGAGAACAAATATCTAAGCAATCCAAAACAATTAATATCAGATATCAAAAAAGATCCCGGTCTTTTAATGCATTGCGTAAGATTTATAATTGAAAAAAATTGTATAGACAAAAACAGCAAAACTCTTAATCCAATCGAATTATTGAGGAATGCGCCTTTGGATTTAGTTAGAGAGGCAGTATCGACTGGTGCTTCAAGTATGCATACATATAATCAAAGTATGACTTCTCAGGTTTCTTTAACAGAAGAAGCTCTTTTGACTGCAACTTCTGTAGAGTTTCTAGCAGAAGAGTTGGATATTGACTGTGATCTAGCGTATACAACTGCATTATTTAAACAAATTGGTGGAATATTAATTGCCTGGAATTATCCACATATCTATCAAAGAGCACTTGAGATGGCAGATACAGGTGAATCTTTAGATCTACAGCTTACAAAGATGCTCGGTTTTTCGCGAGCCACATTAGCATACACATTGGCAAAAAAATGGAATATTATACCAGAAGTTAGACTAGGAATTGGTGACAGGAATTTAGATCTTTCAAATCAAGAAAATGTAGAGCAACTTCAAAAAACAAGCGAAAAATTACAAAAGATTTGCCGCATTGGAGAAGCTCTTGTTAAAGCATCATTAACAGATAAATATCCAAATGCACTACAAGACTGGGAAGTTGTTAAAGTAGAGTTTCTAGAAACACTAGATCAAAACGCAATAAATATCTTGAAAAACAGACTTGCTGATGCGAGCAAAAAATTCCTGTGTTCAGCTAATTCTTTAATGGAAAAAGTTAACAGCATAATAGATACTCCAGTAAGAAGTAGAAAAAATACCTCTCTTAAATTGGCTAACAACCTTTACTTGTTACAATGTGAGAAACCATTAAAAGGAATGCTAGAAAAACTCTATGAAAAAATACGCAATCGAATGAATGCTCACGATTGTTTAGAGTTCTTATTAAAAGAAGTCATCCCCTTAAGTGGTTTTAGCAGGTCTTGTATTTATATTCTGTCACCTGAAGAGGGCTCACTTGTTCCACTGTCAACAATAGGAATATTTAAAGAATCTGAACTACAAGCAATTACGCCTTCATCAGATGAAACTTACACAAGTTTAATTTCCGAAGCATATCGATCTAGAAATATTGTAATTGAGGAAGAAGGTAATTTAAATCGTTTTGCAGCTGTCTTAGGCGAAATGCAAAAAGCAGGAGTTCTTTTCCTAGAAGCAAATTTAGAAAT
>JAGRAS010000166.1 GCA_020434465.1 Bdellovibrionales bacterium
TAATATCCCTTTTAGAGAATTTTTAAGGCTGATTAAGTTCAGGCCAGTAAAAGAAAGACAAAGTGGTAAGATAGTTAAAAATAAAAGTCTTTGATCGAAAACAAAGCCAATTCCGCAAAGTAAAAATGCATATCTCGATAATTTAAACCGATTAGCATGTATATCTGTTACTAAAAAATACAAAACCCAGACAAAAATCAAATTAAAAATATATTGAGGGTAGAATGCATTTACCCAAGGTTCTCTTGCTGAAAGGAAAAGTAACGAAGTAATTAGTGCGGAGTCTCTCTTTTGGTAAATTCTTACAGTTAAAAAAACTCCTAAGGCAGCCAGTGCTTGGATAATAAAAGCGCTTTGTCTTAACAAAAACTCGCTAAAACCAAAGAAAAATGAAAGAAGGTAAAATGGTAAGATATAGCCTAAGCTGTGATGCGAGGCATCTTCTAAGTGAGGCACTCTGCCATATCTCATGGACAGCACATGATAAAGGGTTTCCGCATCATCATAATGAAGTATAGCCTGAGCTTGTATAGGTAATTTCAAAATATAATAAAAAGCAAAGAAAATAGTTATAACTAATATAAAGTCGTAAGGCTTATTACTGTTAATAGATTTAGCAATTTTATTCACTAGAAGAAGTCATCAGCACCAAGAGCAGGGCTTATATCGCCTTCCATAAATCCCATCTCATCTGGATGTTGCTGCTCTAAATTCTCAAATCTAGTATAGTCTGCTAAGAATG
The DNA here is from genome assembly GCA_020434465.1 of Bdellovibrionales bacterium. Next base: position 743 of record JAGRAS010000166.1, read on the forward strand.
CAAGTTTAGTTGTACCTGTAGGACCGTTTCTTTGTTTTCCAATAATTATTTCAGCTGTTCCTTTGTCTTCGCTCAGTTCATTGTAGACTTCGTCTCGATAAATAAACATTATTACATCCGCATCTTGTTCAATTGCACCTGATTCCCGAAGATCAGACATTTTTGGACGCTTATCCTCTCTTTGCTCAACAGATCTGTTAAGCTGGGAAAGTGCGATTACAGGAATATTAAGCTCCTTAGCCAATGCTTTTAATGATCTGGAGATATCAGATATTTCTTGTTCACGGCTTTTTGCATACATTGGGCTTCTTAATAATTGTAAATAATCAACTACAATCATCCCGAGACCAACTTCATTATGTAATCTTCTAGCTTTAGCTCTAAGTTCTGTTATCGTAAGAGCAGGGGTGTCATCAATATATACTGGAGCATCAGCAATTTTACTTGCGGCATCTACTAAGCTTGGAAAGTCTCTTTCGCCCAAGTGCCCAGTTCTGACTTTTGAGTTCCCAACTCTCGCTTCGGAACAAAGCATTCTTAGTACGAGTTGTTCTTTTGACATTTCCAAAGAAAATATTGCTGCTGGCCTGCTATATCCAATTGCAGCGTTCTGAGTCATTGACATTGCAAGCGAGGTTTTACCCATCGATGGTCTGGCTGCAACAATAATAAGATCGCTTGGTTGGAAACCGGCAGTTTTTTTATCAAGTTCTTTAAATCCAGACGGAACTCCTGTTACGATCTCTTTTTGATCATAGAGTTGTTCAACAACTTTGATTGTGTCTTGAACAATATCTCCAACTTTCGCAAAATTTCCTCCAGTCCGGTTGTCAGATACGCTCAGTATTCTTTGCTCTGCAGAGTCCAAGAAGGTATCAAGGTCATCTGTATCAGCAAAAGCTTCATTAATTAATGATGAGGCTTCATGTATTAACTTTCGTCTTAAAGATTTGTCTTTTATAACTTTTACGTAATAAGGGACGTTTGCTGCACTGGGTACAAGCGATGCTAAACTAGAAATAGAGTCTACTCCTCCTACTGCTTCCAAACTACCCATAGCTTTTAATTGTTCAGATAGTGTAATTACATCAATCGGTTCTCTTCGATTGTACAATGCAAGCATTGCGTCAAAAATATTTCTATGAGCTCCGTTGTAAAAATCTTCAGCTTGTAGAAATTCAGCCGCAACATTAATTGCGTCATTATCCAACAGGACTCCACCGAGTACAGATTTTTCCGCCTCAATCGCTTGGGGTGGAATTCGGGTGCTATGATTAGAGTTGTTAGACATACTACTCGTCTCTCCAAATTGTCTCTGAATCAGATAGGTCAATCCATTTTGACGCAGATTTTAAAATATCTCCACTGTTAAATTTAGCAAAGTCTGCGTTGACAGTTTCAATTTTTAGCTCATTTAGAAAGGCAAAAGTATAAGAAAGATCTCTACTTGCACAAACTACCGTAACCACACGAGAAACTTCTTCAGATGAACTATTTTCGCTTGATTGAGAAGTTGAATCTTGTTGATCGCGAATTATATTATTACTTTGAGGCACTGGCCCTGAATCATAACCATGAGCTTCTGGGATATGCTCACTTAGTTGACTAAAATGGTTTTTACTTAAACCAAAAGCAATCATATCGGCAGTCATTTCTACTGAAATTGAAACTTGGCGATTAATAGTTTTTGGAGGTAGTCGTTTTACAATAACGCTTAACCCTGCTTTAGCAACAGCATCGAGAAAAGCTCTTTGTCTTGAATCATCTTCAAATGGAATTAGGGTATAATATCGGCAGATTTTCGGGGCTAGTCCAGGGGCTAAACTTTTTACAAGAGCATCAAGATCTACTTTCTTTTTTAGTCTTCTTGCTGCGCGATCTAAACCAGTGCCGTCTATGAAGAGCCCAATTTCTCTTTTTTGTTTTCGTTTAACAATACCTTTATCGTTTTTTTCAAACTTAGCCACTGGCCTACCCATATTCAATTTTTTAAATGATTAATTAAAAATGCATATTTCGAGCATTTTTAATACTCGAGCATTATATAGTTTTAACTTAATTAATCAAGATTGATTCAATAATCTTAATCATTGAAATATTAAGATAAGGGCTTATAGGGGTAGGGGCTTAGGCAGAGTTCGAGACTAAGACTACGACTAAAAATACAAAGTCATTGCCTAAAACTTGGCTCTTTTCTTGGCCATGGTCATAGTCTATGCCTAATTATCAAAATATTACTGGACAGGGTTAATAATCAGAATCGAGTGTAGTATTATAGATTTAGATCCTTACTCTACTTTAATAATATCCCCAACATTAAGTGAGTAATAAATTTTAGATAAAAGATTTTCTTCGACTTTTACACCACCAATCTCAGAATTCCAAATTGGTCCACTGTGAATTGGAGTAGATTTATCTAGATAGAGCACAAATTCACCTAATGCTCCTCTCATATAACGTGCCTTGTCACCTTCAGGAGGAACATTAAGTTTTCTAGCTTTGTAATAGGCATCGGGAGCATACCAAGGTGCATTCCTTTGCTTATGTAGTACTTCGTATTCACCAGGTGAAAGTTTATTGGCTCCGACTCCAAAAGCACTATAAACAGGTTTGTCTTCCTGGATTAATTTTACTTCTCCAGACTGCCGATTTATTAGTAACCAATTATGTTTTGTAGTAGGAACAAAACCAAGTCCGTTTAGATTGTCTGCATTAGCAATTTTGGGTAATGGTCTTGATAGGGCAATCATTCCATCTTTAGTCCAGTTATGATTGCTACTAGAGTTGCTCTGGTTTTGGCCAAGGCTTTCAAATTTGATCAAACCACATCCAGAAAGAATTAGGCAAAGAGCCACTACTACTGCCATATTAAAGACTGCTTTGGGCACTATATGGAGTTGGTCTGTTTTCATTTCGTATATAACTAAATAGCCCAGTATACTAACATACTGGGAAAACACCTCAAATGCTAGGACGCAACAAACATCGTTTTAGATTTTACTAATGGCTCAAATTTTTTAAATACACTATATTTTGTAGGTCAAAGGCTATTAAAAAAATTACATTGTTTTAAATTATGAGTTTAGTGAAAACTTTATTAGTATCTTTTACGCTTTTTACTTTGAGCGCATGCAGCTCCTTAGGCTTAGTAAATAGTCCAGATCATTTAGACAGGTTATCTGAAGATAACTATTTACATGCAAGGGAGGTTCCCTCATTTAGGAAAGCTTCTTATCCACAACTTCCAACTCCAAAAGTTCAATTGACCCCTGAGGTTGAAAAAGAAGTTGCATTTTTTTCTCGTTATAACTCAAGCACTATTAGAAAAGCTATTTCTAGAAAAAATGAGCTTGGTCCAGTTATTGAGAAAATTTTTGTAGATGAAGGCATACCTTTAGAGCTTTTAAATCTTGCAATTATTGAATCCTGTTTTAATCCTGAAGCAAGAAGCTCTGCAGGTGCGGTTGGTCTTTGGCAGTTTATGAAATCAACTGCCAGTGTTTATGGCCTAGAAGTTGGATACTTTGAAGATCAGAGAAAAGACCCAATTTTATCTACCCTTGCTGCTGCCCGGCATATTCGAGATTTATATTTAGCATATTCTGATTGGAATCTAGCGCTTGCAGCTTATAATGCAGGTTCTGGAAGTGTTGATAGAGCGATAATTAGAGCTAAGACTGATAATTTTTGGGAACTAGCCAGGCAAGCACGCTTACGAGAGCAGACAAGACGTTATGTCGCTAAGTTTTATGCAGTTATGCATATAACTAATAATCCTCAGGAATATGGCCTCGGTGAGATGCGTTTAGCTATGAGTTATCCTACTAGAAGATTTGGATAAGTCTTAAACCTTACTAAACTTTGAGTTAGACTTTTTGTTCT
>JAGRAS010000167.1 GCA_020434465.1 Bdellovibrionales bacterium
GCGATGAGCTAAATACCTATGAACTGTTTTTTGATTTATCCGGATGAAGTTGTTGGAAATAAAGCAGTAATCTATGGGGAGCGTGCTAAAGAATTGTTCAAAAGACATAAATTAAGCACTGGAATAAGCTTAAAAGCTGGGATTTTTAATTCTGATTTGGGGACTGCAAAAGTTCTGAAGGTAGGAGAGATTCTGGAGTTAGAATTCATCCCTAAGCACTCTCCTCCTAAAAGGTTACCAGTCTGCTTGCTGTGCGGCCTATCAAGGCCTCAAACTGTAAAGAAAATAATTCAATCTGCTGTTCTATTTGGAATTGAAGAACTACATTTCGTTAAAACTGAATTTGGAGAAAAAAGCTATTTGGATTCAAAACTTCTGCAACAAGAAAATATTCAGCGAGAGATAGAATTAGGCTTGGAGCAAGCAGTAGATACAATTCCGCCTAAGATATATATACATAGGGATTTTGAAAGTTTTATTAATGAAAAGATAGATACTTTGATTAAGAATTACCAAAACTGCTTTTTTGCAGATACGCAAAACACTGATTGCGTGCAAGTTAGTAAAAGCTCAAATAAGTTTTTGATTGCAATTGGGCCTGAACCAGGATGGTCAAGTAAAGAGAAAACTAGCTTTTTAACTAAGAATTTCAAAGCAGTTTCATTAGGGGAGAGGATTTTGCGGACAGAAACTGCTAGTTCCGCACTATTAGGAATTATTCAGTCAAATTTTAGTTAATTTTTTTGAATTACTTGAGTAGGGTCAGTAAATTAAGTATTACTAAGAGAGAATTTTTTTAATTTTAAAGATCATTATAAAGAGATCTTTAAGATATCCTAAGTGGTTTAGCTGTTATTATGCCGTACACATTAAGTTTTGCACCTCCGATTAATTATTTAGAAGCTAGCAAGGATTATCATAGGCCAGTTAACAATTCTATTGCAGCACTTCCTTCTAAGGTCAATGCCGACTTTGAACGTTTATTAGAGATTTTAAACGAAAATTTTAGACCTACGGAAAATTTGTTAGAAGTTATCAAAGACTTTCAAGTTTCAATTAACGATGCAGCAAAAAATCCAAAAACTTTTGCCAGAGTTATCCTAGCAGCTTCAGTTTTTTGTAGTTTTTTTAGAGATAAATCAAAACTTGCTGAAGAACTTCAGTATCAGCAAATTGACTTTGCACTTGATAAAAATCCAAAGAAGTTGATTCCATTACTAGAGCACATAAGAGATGAAGTTTTATCTACTGCTGCAGAAGCATGTTTGCGCACTTGGGGGATAGAGCAAACTGCCCCATTTCAATATTTAGACGATGGGCTTAATTCTTGGGCGGTAAGAACTGGAGATAAAGTTGTACTTATTTCAAAGGGGATGCCCTCAGTTGGTTTTGAAAAATATAAACTAAGAAGATGGTGCGCAAAGCAATTTGAAAAAGGCGGTATAGATCATCAAGGAATAAAAAATATTGCCTGTCGCCCTGTATTACATGTGCTCACTGATTATGTAGAAGGTATATCTCTGTCTACTATTCTGCGTTCAGCAAGAAAGGGGTGGGGGACCATGGATTTAAAACTAGGATCCTCGCTTACCGCCTTAGGCGAATTTATTGGAAAAGTTTATAATGAGTGTACTTCAGGAAGAATTAAGCTTGAAGGTTATGGTAAGTTACTTAGCCATGGAAATGGTGGTTTTAGAGGGTCTTCACCAACAATTTCAAAAGCTTTAAGTGATTACACACTAAGAACCAGAACAATTAATGATAAATTAAAGAAAACAATTTTAAAATTTGAACAATTTGGAGAGAAAGAATTTTATCTTTTACCCGAAATCATTAAGCAAGTTAATAAAACTCGTGAACCTGCATTTATTGCAAATTATGATCCTCTTTTAAAGAATTATTTATATAGTTCAGAAACTAAAAAAATTTATGCATTAGATTTAGATGAAGCACATATTTGTATGCCAAGTGAGTGTTTTGCTCGCCTAATTTTTGCTTGGGGCATTGATTGGCGTAATGAAGAAGGAGTAGATTTTGGGTTTTGTATTGATCGCGTATTAGAGGCTTTTGAGCCTGATACGGAAAAATTAGATCTACTTCGTGAAAGTATTTTTCGATTTACTGCGATAATGCACTTAAATTTTTCGATTGACTTGATAGATGATCGCTCTTTTGATGATATTTCTCCTGAGGATAAACTAGTAATAGCTTCTCATCTTAAAAAAGCAAAAAGCTTAATTTCAACCCTAGCAAATTAAAAAACACAATAAGCACAGATAGTTAGATTGTAATAATGTGGATTTTTGCTAGTATTTGTGCTTACGAAAATTTTTAAAAATGCCGACTAACTTTATATGCTAAGTTCCCAAATTTATTAAAAAGAACGTTTCTTATTCAAAGTTTTTTAGGTTTTTTAATGCAGAAGCAGTTTCAATTGATCTTTAATGGCTTTAGTTCCAAAGAGGATGAAGTCATTCGTTCAGTTAAAGCTGCTTTGTTAACTGAGCTAGAGTTAACAAGTGAAGAAATCAAGTCCGTTTTTGAAAAAATGCCAGTTGGAATTCTGGATGCAGAGTCTGAGGAGGAGTTATTCCCATACTTTGAATTATTGATTAGGTCTGGTGCCGATGTTTGTATAGCAAACAAGCAACCAGAAATTTTAAATACAGAAGAAGCTGAAACTGAGTTTGAATTTGAATTGGACCGTGGCCTGGTAGACCCGGTAAAAATCGAAGATGACCTTTCAACCGTCGCTATTATCGGGGAAAACATGCGATACCGTCCGGGTATCTCCGGAAGACTATTCCAGGCTTTAGGGAAAAACGGTATCAATGTAGTAGCCATAGCTCAGGGTTCCTCAGAGCTAAATATCTCAGTAGTTATCCATGCAGAAGATGAAAGCAAGGCCCTTAATGCCATGCACGAAGCTTTCTTCCTTTCCGAAACCAAGGAATTGCATGTCTTTATGGTAGGCGTCGGATTAATCGGTTCAACCCTGATAAAACAGATTGCTGAACACGCTGGCTATTTGAAAGAAAAAAATGCCCTGGAAGTAAAAATTGTTGGCTTATCCAACACACGCAAAATGTTGTTCAAGGAGGAAGGAGTTCCTTTCGACACCTGGCGAGAAACATTGGAAGCCAGTGAAACACAAGCCAACCTGGGCGAATTTGTAGACACAATGGTCAAGATGAATCTCTCTAATACCATTTTTGTCGACAATACCGCTGATGAAAGAGTAGCAGCCTTTTATGAAAAGATATTGGACAACAGTATTTCTGTTTCTACTCCTAATAAAATTGCTACTTCATCCAGCTACATTCAATATCTCCGTTTAAAAAATATAGCTGCACGCAGAGGCGTGCAATTCCTTTACGAAACAAATGTCGGGGCAGGTTTGCCGGTAATTTCAACATTAAATGATCTTACTACATCCGGGGATAGAATTTTAAAAATAGAAGGCGTACTTAGTGGCTCCTTATCCTATATTTTCAATTCTTTCACGGCTGAGAATAGATTCTCAGAAATTGTAAAAAAAGCACAGGAACTCGGCTTTACCGAACCAGATCCAAGGATAGATTTGAATGGTATCGACGTACGCAGAAAAATAATCATCCTGGCCCGTGAAACGGGAATTCCGTTGGAAGCTGCTGATGTAGCTATCGAAAATATTCTACCTAAAGAGGCACAAGATGCACCAACAGTAGACACCTTTTTTGACCATCTGGCCGATGCAGATGAGCATTTTTCAAATCTGGCAGCAAATGCTGCAAAAGAGGGAAAAGCACTACGTATGATAGCATCGCTGGAGGTTAACAACGGGCAAAGCAAGGCAACTATCGGACTGAGAGAAGTGAGCGCTGACAACCCATTTTACAACCTGAATGGCAGTGACAACATGATAGTTTTTACTACTGAGCGATATAAGGAATGTCCTTTGGTAGTCAGAGGTCCGGGAGCAGGAGCTGAAGTGACTGCTGCAGGTGTCTTTGCAGAAGTTGTCAGGATAGGGAATTACCTTTCGTAAAGATTTTTTTTAAAAAACAGATTCTTTCGATTTTCGAAATACTATAGCACATGTCAGCGGGATTAAAAGTATTTGCACCGGCCTCCGTAGGAAATTGTATCGTTGGATTTGATGTACTGGGACTTTGCCTTGAAGAACCCGGCGATGAGGTCATCGTTTCTTTTTCGGACGAACCGGGTTTACATATTACCAACATCACCGGTGCTGGAGGGAAATTGCCATACGAGGTAGAGAAAAATACCGCAGGCTGGGCCGCTCAAACTTTTCTGAATCATATCGGCAAATCAGAGATAGGCATTGCGATGGAAATCCATAAAAAAATGCCTTTTGGCTCTGGACTGGGCAGTAGTGCTGCCAGTGCTGTAGCGGGAGTTTTTGCCGTCAACGAATTATTAAAAAGACCCTTAGAAAAAAAGGAACTCCTCCCATTTGCCATGGAAGGTGAAATGCTGGCTTCGGGTTCCCGTCATGCAGATAACGTTGCTCCCAGTTTGCTGGGCGGCATCATCTTAACAAGAGACAATGACACTCTGGATGTCCACAGACTTACAATCCCACCAGGATTATTT
>JAGRAS010000168.1 GCA_020434465.1 Bdellovibrionales bacterium
TCGCCCAAGTATGGTTTGATGCGAGACCATTTGTAATAAGAATTCCATTCGGTTTCTATTTTATGCCCGAACAAATTATACGGCCCTACTCTCCAAGGAATTAAAGAGCGGAGGATTTCAATTAGAAGAAGATGTTGTTCATGTGTCAGGTCTGCTTCCGTTCCAATTTTTATATAATCGTCTTCTAGTTCTCGAATTTCTAAACCAGTCTTCGGCATTGGGAGTAATTCTAAGTTTCTTCTAATTTTTGCCCAGCTTTCTAGCCTGCTAATTTTATCAAGCGCTAAGTTCCGTTCATTGATAACTTGCTCAACATCAAATAGTGAGTTGCTACTTCGAATAGGGTCAGGGATTAAATCGTAGCGCATAAGAATCTTTCATCAGTCAAGAGGCTAAATATGTAAAAAAAACTTTCAGGCATAAAAATAGCATCTTTCCAGTTACTTTAAGCTTGTGATAGTAAAATAGTTAAAGTCTTGGTTTAGAAAGTTATGAACCACAAGCATTATACAGGTGTATATACTAAAACAACGGAAGGTATCAAAGTTTCAGTGATGCCTGAATATCTCGATCATAGCTCAGATCCTGAGCGTGGCCTGTATATGTTCGCTTATACTATTACTATTGAAAATCTTGGAGAGGCTTCTGTACAGCTACTTGAGCGCCATTGGATGCTAAATTCAGGCGGGGAAACAATTGCTGAGATTGTGGGTGCGGGAGTAGTTGGCGAACAACCAGTTTTAGGCTCTGGCGGTAGATTTGAGTATACAAGTGCAGCAGTGATTCAGGATCCAGAAGGATCAATTGAAGGAATGTATGTGTTTCGAACAGATGACGGAGGCTTTTTTGAAGTTATGATTCCAGAGTTCGACCTTTGCTCAAGAATTGTTTTTCATTGATTTTCCTATAGGCAAGAAGCTTTCTCTTTGCTAAGTCTTTCAAATTAAAGAAAATTTTGTTTCTGATCAATTGAAATTTTAAGTCACGTTTATCTAAATTTCTTAATAACTATTACATATTCTATGCAGAGCTAGCTTAAGGCTGGTAAAGCGTTAAACTATCTGAAAATTAGCGAATATTAGGAAGTTTTATGGCACATTTTAGATTTAAGCTTACACCTTGTTTTTTTATAATACTTGGAACTTTATGTTTACAGTTATGGACTGTTAAAGTTGTAAGTGCCGATTCCTCCAGCTCTGTAAAAAATGAAGCAAGAAAAGCCGCTAAGCAAGTTTTTAGAAAGGCAGCAAGAATATGCTTAAAAGATCCTGCTAGTTTAGATCAAGAAGATCAATCTGCTAAAGTTCAGAAAGGAAAATTCCTTATTAGGTTTAAACGAACTAAATGCCCAAATGGGTATATCGAGTTGCAAAATTTAGTTGGCGATCAAGGGATAAATAGCGCAGATTTAGAAGATAAAGTAATTAATATCTTTTCAGATTTAATTATTAACAACTCTGATTTTAGCAGTGTTATTGAGTCAATTATAGATCAGCACGTAAATAGTAATAATGATAATTTTATCAATGCGCTTGAGATAGCTTTAGATGAAATTTTTAAAAATGTTAATTTCGACGGCAGTCAGATTACAATCGAAGTAAAAGGACAAAAGGGGGATCGCGGCCCTCAGGGTCCTGTTGGTCCAAAAGGTGACAAAGGTGATAGGGGTGAAAGAGGTCCTACTGGGCCACAAGGGCAGCCTGGAACAGCAGATCAAAATACTATTCAAAATATTGTAAATCAGGTTGTGCAAACTATTCAAAACCAGGGTGGGGCAATAGGCGCTTATCCAACAGAAACTGGTAAGCCTTATTTTGTTCTTGCTTCTTCTTGGGCTGCGCCTACTGTAGTTGGAACAGCTCCTGCCGGTGGATTTATTCTGCCTGTTGGTGGCGTGCCTCCTGGATTAAGACCAGTTGGCCCTGTAGTTCCTGGAAATATTGCTTATGCAGCTAATTGCCAAAATGTGACTGACGTAGCTCAGTTTTCTGGTTTGGCCTATGTTGCCTTACCAGGTATTGCTGGCGGGGGTATTCAACCGCCTGCCCCTAGTGTTTCACCAGTTATGCAAGGTGGGCCAGGAACAGGATTTGGAATTCGACCTAATGGATTTAATATTGCTTACGTAGCTCCTTTACTTTCTATGCATACTGTTGCTTGGGTTTATTGTGTTCCAGGAGCTAACTAATTTTTAGATTGATAAATTTATATTGAGCTCTCTGCTAATCAGTCATAGAGTGTGTTTATGACTGAAAAGCCTATTAAAAAATTGCTAGTTGCAAATCGTGGTGAAATTGCATTAAGAATTTTAAGAGCTGCTGATGAGCTAAAGATAAGAACTGTTGCAATCTATTCTCATGAAGATAGATATTCAAGACACAGGTACAAAGCAGACGAGGCATACCAAGTTGGTAAAGACGGTGAGTCGCTTTACCCATACCTTGATATTGAAAGCATAATTGGCCTTGCAAAATCTAAAAATGTAGACGCAATTCATCCTGGGTATGGGTTCTTGTCAGAGAATGTTAGTTTTGCAAGAGCTTGTATTGATGCTGGTATAATATGGGTTGGCCCTCGTCCAGAAGTAATGGAAAGTCTTGGTGATAAGGTAAAGGCAAAAGAATTAGCAAGAAAAATAAATCTTCCGATAATTGAAGATAGTAATGGCCCAGTAGATAATCTAAAAGCTGCATTAACTGCGGCAAAAAAGATTTCTTATCCTGTTTTAGTTAAGGCTGCTGCCGGCGGTGGTGGCAGAGGAATGCGAGTAGCGAAAGATGAAAAAACTCTAGAAAAGCTGTTTACGGAAGCCCAGAGTGAGGCACAAAGATCTTTTGGTGACGGCAGGCTTTTTCTAGAAAAATTTATAGATAATCCAAAGCATCTAGAGGTTCAGCTATTAGGAGATAATCAAGGTAATGTTGTGCATTTATTCGAGCGTGACTGCTCTGTGCAAAGAAGATTTCAAAAAGTAATCGAAGTTGCTCCAAGTGTTGGTTTAAAAGAAGAAACTCGACAAAATTTATTTGCTGCTGCAATTAAACTAGCAAAACACATTAACTATAATAATGCAGGAACTGTTGAATTCCTTTTAGACAAAGAAGAAAACATTTATTTTATTGAAGTAAATCCTAGAATTCAGGTTGAACATACTGTAACCGAACTGATAACAGGGGTCGATATTGTGCGCACTCAGATTTTAATTGCTTCTGGTAAGACTCTTGACCACCCAAGTATTTTCTTAAGTAAGCAAGAGGATATAACTTGTAACGGTTATGCAATTCAATGCCGTATCACAAGTGAAGATCCAAGAAATAGTTTTACGCCAGATTATGGAAAAATTATTGCTTATCGAAGCCCAGGTGGTTTTGGTATTCGTCTTGATGGAGGTAATGCTTATACAGGAGCAAAGATTTCATCTTCATTTGATTCACTTTTAGTTAAAGTTACTTCATGGGGAAGAACTCTACGAGGCGCTTCTGAGCGATTATCGCGCGCTTTAAGAGAATTCAGGATTCGAGGTGTAAAAACTAATATTCCATTTTTGTTTAATGCGATTCAACACCCTGTTTTTATAGAAGGTGAAGCTAGGGTGAGATTTATTGAAGATCATCCTGAATTGTTCGAGTTTAGAAAAAGCAGAGATCGTGCAAATAAGGTGATTCATTTTTTAGCTGATGTGATTGTAAATGGTAATCCTGATGTAAAAGCTGTAGATCAGAATAAAATTTTTCGTATCCCGAAAATTCCAGATTATAATAAGTATTCTGAATTTCCAGATGGATATAAGCAAAAGCTAACAAAGCTTGGTGCCACAGCGTTTAGTCAAGAGATTAGAAACACAAAACAGATTTTATATACTGATACGACATTTCGCGATGCTCATCAATCTATACTAGCAACTAGAGTTAGGACTATTGATATGCTCAATGTTGCAGAGTGTTTCGCAAAACATTTTCCTCAAGTTTTTTCTATGGAGGTTTGGGGTGGTGCGACTTTTGATGTGGCTATGAGGTTTCTACATGAATGTCCTTGGAAGCGTTTAAAAGCTTTAAGAAAAGCAATGCCGAATATGCTTTTGCAAATGTTATTTAGGAGTTCAAATGCTGTAGGGTATTCAGCCTATCCTGATAATTTAATAATAGACTTTATTGAACGCACTGCAGAAGCAGGTTTAGATATTTTTAGAATTTTTGACTCTATGAATTGGTTTGATGCAATGAAGCTAAGTATCAAAACAGTTTCAGAGAGAACTAATTCAATTGCTGAAGCTTGCATTTGTTACACTGGTGACTTAGCTAGTCCAAATAATAGTAAGTTTACTTTGGAGTACTATCTTGATTTAGCTAAAAAGCTTGAAGATTGTGGGGCTCATATAATTTGTATTAAAGATATGGCAGGCTTGCTAAATCCGGCTAGCGCTGAAATTTTAATCCCTAAATTACGGGAAGCGGTTTCTCTGCCAATTCATTTGCATACGCATGATACTTCATCTATGCAGTTGGCAACTTATCAAAGTGCTGTAAATTGTGATGTAGATGTAATTGATGT